>NZ_JAYGHM010000006.1:0-189921 GCF_034931125.1 Rivularia sp. UHCC 0363
TACTACTGGGGGCGCGTCCAACTGCGATAGTCATTTGGACAATCCTCTTTTACTAAAATTGCAACGTTTCCGAGGAAACAACTTTTTTTATCTAGACACTCTCAACAGTTTTAATACTGTCCATTTTATGAGAAAATACCACTCAATGAGTAGCTATTTCTCATTCTTTGTGCCAAACCTCAATCAGTGACTGTGTTAACAGAGTATGATTGCTTAATAATTTTTAACTTATCACATTAGTCAAGCTTTGTGCCTAATTTATACTTATAAATAAAGTATTAAATGCAAAAGAGCCACATACAATCAATATCAGAATTTTTACAATTTGACACAACTTTTCTCAGAAAACTCAGAAAACTTAATTTAAAACTTAATTTATGAGAAAATCTAAAGAAAAAGAAATGGAAATAGTGACCGTTACAGTGGCAGACTTTAAATAGGGATCTTATAACCTCTAAACCTCCAAAATAATTACATGACGGCATCAACAACTATTCCTCAAGGCAGTAATGTCCTAACACAGAAGGTTCTGGGCTCTCGCAGATTTAGTAATTACTGGTGGGCAACAATCGTTTTTTTGGGAGCTACAGGCTTCTTGCTAGCCGGTTTGTCAAGTTATTTTCAAAAAAATTTACTTTTAGTCACAGATGCAACTCAATTGATATTCTTCCCTCAAGGTTTAGTTATGGGGTTATACGGTATCGCGGGTTTGCTTTTGTCTTCATATCTGTGGCTGGTAATTCTATGGGACTTAGGAGGCGGATACAATGAATTTAATCGGGAGACAGGACAAATAAAAATCTTCCGTTGGGGATTTCCGGGTAAAAACCGCCGAATTGAAATTGACTTTCCCACTCAAGACGCGCAATCGGTACGAGTAGACATCAAAGAAGGAATTAACCCCCGTCGCGCCCTTTATTTACGGGTAAAAGGTCGCCGAGATATTCCTTTAACAAGAGTTGGTCAACCCTTGTCCTTAAAAGAATTAGAAACTCAAGGCGCTCAGTTAGCGAAGTTTTTAGGAGTACCGCTGGAAGGACTTTAATATGGGCATAGGTCAAAGGTTAAAGGTCAAAGGTCAAAAATTCAATAACTCCGAACACGGATTAAATGGATGGCACTGATGACACTGATTAATAACTCCGGTGTTCTAAAGTCCTAACTCCTAACTCCTAACTATTAATCCAAAATCCAAAATTCATTAACTCCCAACTATTTCTCATGCTCAATCTAAAATCCATTCACGAAGTGTGTCCGAAGGACATAATCTAAAATCCAAAATTTAGTAGGCTAAGATACTTGGGTTGAGTTTTGTAATGGAAATGCTGTTGAAAGCTCCTAAGTATTTTTTGGTTACTCTTTTGGTTGTCGGTGCTTTGATGTTGAATGGTTGTTCTGGTCAGGAGGTAGCTTCTACCACTACTTCTCCAGATACAGTCACGGAAGCAAACAACGACACAACCGCACAAGCAACTCTTGCATCTGAAGTAAAGAACGAGGCTGTCCCAGGAATGAACGATTTACCAAGACTTGAAGGCAACGCTACTGTAGTGATGACCGTTAATAGTTCACCAATCACTATCGAAGTAGATGGAACTGATGCTCCAATTAGCGCCGGGAACTTTGTGGATTTAGTCCAAAAAGGCGTATACGATGGCTTGATTTTCCATAGAGTAGTAAAAGATCCTCAACCTTTTGTAGCTCAGGGAGGCGATCCCAAAGGTAACGGAACTGGTGGGTATGTAGATAAAAGTGGTAAAGAACGTACTATACCTCTAGAAATCAAGCCACAAGGCGCTGATGAGCCTATTTATGGTAAAACACTTGAGATGGCAAATATTAGCAAGCCACCAGTATTGCAACATAAAGCAGGTGCCTTAGCAATGGCGCGATCGCAATCCCCCAACTCTGCTTCTTCGCAGTTTTATTTTGCTCTAGCAGACCTAGCTTTCCTAGACGGTAACTATGCAGTATTTGGTAACGTCACCGACGGCATGGATGTAGTAAATAAAATTAAACAAGGTGACAAAATCGAGAGCGCCAAAGTTACCAAAGGTGCCGAGAACTTGAAAAACG
The DNA here is from genome assembly GCF_034931125.1 of Rivularia sp. UHCC 0363. Classification (NCBI taxonomy): domain Bacteria; kingdom Bacillati; phylum Cyanobacteriota; class Cyanophyceae; order Nostocales; family Rivulariaceae; genus Rivularia; species Rivularia sp. UHCC 0363. The sequence goes on from NZ_JAYGHM010000006.1 coordinate 2,077, forward strand.
CCGAGTAGTTTTGATACGGAAATGAGGGACTAGGGGAAAAGGGGATGGGGAGACAAGGGGATGGAGGGAATAATTAATTTATTCTTAACTCCTAACTCCTAACTCCTAACTCCTCACTCCTAACTCCTAACTCCTAACTCCTCACTCCTAATTCTTAACTCTTAAATCCAAAATCCAAAATCCAAAATCTAAAATTGAATCGGGTTGTAGTTACTGGTATTGGTTTGATTTCTGCTTTGGGTAATAACCTGGAAGATAGTTGGCGGCATTTGATTGCTGGCGAATCTGGGATTCATCTATACCAACCGTTTTCAGAATTGCGATCGCTTCCTTTGGGTTTAATTGGCGATCGCCCAGCAGAGGTAAAAAGTCTGACTCAACAAGCTGTGACTTCTGCTTTGCAAGATGCTTTATTAGTTGCGCCTTTACCCGATTGCGGAGTTGTAATTGGTTCGAGTCGCGGCTATCAAGCGGAATTGGAAAAGATGGCAAGGTGGATGTATGAAGACAAGGAGAATTTTAATTTTTCTACTTCTCCCTATCCCCCCATCCCCCCCTACGGGTTGCGCCACTTGCTACAAGTCGGGGAACCCGCCCAACGCAGTGGCTTACCATCCCCCCCTCCCTTCCTTTCCTCGCTCCCTCACATGAACGCGATCGCAGCAGCGCAAATCATTGGTGCAACTGGAACTGTACTCGCGCCAATGGCAGCTTGTGCTACTGGTATTTGGGCGCTTTTTCAAGGTTTTAACTTAATTAAATCTGGTCATTGCGATCAAGTTGTTGCGGGTGCTGTGGAAGCTCCAGTTACACCTTTGACAATAACTGGTTTTGATAAAATGGGCGCTTTAGCAAAAACTGGTGCTTATCCTTTTGATGTCAATCGGGAAGGTTTGGTTTTAGGTGAAGGTGCGGCGGTATTCGTTTTGGAATCGGCAGAATCAGCAAGTCGGCGTGGAGCGAAGATATACGGCGAAATATGTAGCTTTGGATTGACTGCGGACGCTTATCATTCTAACCAACCAGATCCTCAAGCAAAAGGCGCTATTTCTGCGGTAAAACAATGTTTACACCGCGCCGATATTTCTGCGAAAGATATTGATTATATTCACGCTCACGGTACGGCTACACAGATGAATGACCGTATGGAGAGTCTAGTTATACAAAAAATCTTTTCTCAAGGCGTGGCGGCTAGTTCTACTAAGGGAAGCACTGGTCATACCGTTGGAGCTTCTGGTGCTTTAGGAGTAGCTTTTACTTTGATGAGTTTACAGCATCAAATTTTACCGCCTTGTGTGGGATTACAGGAATCAGAATTTGATTTGAATTTAGTTAGGGAAGCGCGTCAAAGTGATATTAAGCGAGCAATGTGTTTTAGTTTTGGCTTTGGGGGACAAAATGCGGTTGTAGTTTTGGGTAATGGAAGTGACTTTAAAAAGAATTGATCGTAAATAAAAATTCCAGCATTACGTTTACCTAGACCATTTACACCAATACCTGGAATATCTACGTTTAAAAAACTAGTTATATATCTTAAAATCCATCTAATTACAGATAAAAAGCATTAATTTCTCTTGACATTCCATCCCAGAGAGGGTCGCGAGTATTGTTACTAGTTATCATAATAAAAGTAGAGAAAACTTAAAAAAAATTTACCAATGTTGGTATCCTCCTCTGGCTGGTCTAAGGTCAAACACTTAATCAAAGAAAAAATTCTTTTCGGTAACGAACCGACAGCAGAGTTGTTCGCAATTCTTACGGTTTATTTCGTCCAAGGTATTTTGGGACTGTCGCGTTTAGCGGTGAGCTTTTTTCTCAAAGATGAACTTGGGTTAAGTCCTGCTGAGGTTTCTGCATTATTTGGTATTATCGTTCTACCTTGGATTATTAAGCCTTTATTTGGCTTCTTTTCCGATGGTTTCCCCATATTTGGTTATCGACGACGACCTTATTTAATTTTATCGGGGATACTCGGAGCAATAGCCTGGGTAGCTATGGGGACTGTAGTTCATAGTAGCTGGGCTGCGACAACTGCTATTTTGTTAAGTTCGCTTTCGGTTGCGGTGAGCGATGTAATAGTTGATTCGCTAGTAGTAGAAAGAGCTAGAGCAGAATCGCAAGCAGAAGCGGGTTCTCTACAGTCGATTTGCTGGGGTGCGTCGGCATTTGGAGGTTTAATAACTGCTTACTTCAGCGGTTTTTTACTAGAACATTTTACTACGCGCACTGTATTTTTAATTACCGCTACATTCCCGTTGATTGTCTCTGGAGTTGCTTGGTTAATTGCCGAATCTCCCGTAGACAATAAAAACAGCAATTTCGAGGATGTTAAACAGCAAGTAAAGTTACTGCGTCAAGCTATAACTCAAAAAGTGATTTGGCTACCTGCTGCTTTTCTCTTCATCTGGTTGGCTACACCGAGTTCGGAATCGGCATTCTTTTTCTTCACTACTAACGAGCTACATTTTCAACCAGAATTTTTGGGAAGGGTGCGGTTAGTAACGAGTATTGCGGCTCTAGTCGGGATTTGGATTTTCCAACGTTTTCTCAAAAGCGTTCCGTTTCGAGTCATTTTTGGTTGGAGTACGGTAATCTCAGCAGTTTTAGGATTAACATCGCTGTTATTAGTAACTCATGCTAACCGGGCTTTAGGAATAGATGACCACTGGTTTAGTTTAGGTGATAGTTTAATTTTGACGGTAATGGGACAAATCGCCTATATGCCGGTTTTGGTATTGGCTGCAAGAATTTGTCCTCCAGGTGTAGAAGCGACTTTATTTGCATTATTAATGTCGGTAACTAACTTAGCGGGATTAGTTTCTCATGAGATGGGTGCAGTCCTAATGCATTATTTAGGAGTTAACGAAACCAACTTTGACAACTTGTGGTTATTAGTTACAATTACCAATCTCAGTACTTTGTTACCGCTACCGTTTATTAATTGGCTACCAGAGAGAGAAGAAACTCCAAAAGTGTCGCAACCAGCTTTAAAAGACAGCAAGGAAAAAGTTTTCCCAAGTTTAATGTCAGAATTAATTTTGCAACAGCCAGCGGAAGAAGTTGTTGATTGATAATTGGGGAGACAAGGGGATAAGGAGAATAATAATTAAATATTAAATTAAAATTCGTAATTTCTGAGTGCTAACTCCTCACTCTTTATTCTCAATGCCCAATGCCCTATTTATTTATTAGAAATGCAAAACTTTAAAATTGACGAACGAGATTTAATTACAGAAAAATCCTATTCTCGCGAAAGTTGGCGGGAAGGATATCAATCTATAACCGAAGAATATGATTATTGGATTGATGATATTGAAGGAGAAATTCCGCCAGAGTTAAAAGGTACGCTGTTTAAAAATGGTCCGGGTTTACTAGATATTCAAGGACATCGGATTCATCATCCTTTTGATGGTGATGGAATGATTAGCCGGTTTACTTTTACTAACGGACGCGCTCATTATAGCAATCGTTTTGTTCGGACTAAAGCTTATATCGAAGAAAAAAAAGCCGGTAAAATTCTTTATCGTGGCGTATTTGGAACTCAAAAACCTGGCGGTTGGTTGGCGAATGCTTTCGATTTTAATCTGAAAAATATTGCTAATACTAATGTTATTTATTGGGGTGGTAAACTGTTGGCATTATGGGAAGCAGCAGACCCTCATAAACTTGACCCACGAACATTAGAAACTCTAGGTAAAGAAAATTTTAATAGTGTTTTATCGGAAGGTGAAGCTTTTGCAGCACATCCACGTTTTGACCCTAGTTGCGAACAAGATAATGGTGAACCTTGCCTGGTAAATTTTTCTATTAAGCCGGGGTTATCTACAACTATTACTATTTTTGAATTAGATACTGCGGGTAAAATTGTCCGCAAGGATGCTCATAGCGTTCCGGGTTTTGCTTTTATCCACGATTTTGCGATTACTCCTAATTACTGCATCTTCTTTCAAAATCCCGTTGCTTTTAATCCCATTCCTTTTGCTTTAGGAATGCGTGGTGCTGCGGAATGTATTAAATTTCAGCCGAATCAACCGACTAAGGTTCTTCTCATTCCTCGAAGATCTTCTATTGAGAAGGGGGGAAGTCAGAAGAAAGTGCAAATTCTGGAAACTCAATCGGGTTTTGTTTTCCATCACACTAACGCTTTTGAAAAAGATAACGAAATAGTTATTGATTCTATTTGTTACGAAAATTTACCGGAAGTTGAACCAGAAAGCGATTTCCGAGATACTGATTTTGAATCTTTAACACCCGGTCAATTATGGCGATTTCATCTTAACCTTGAAAATAATACGGTACGACGAGAATTAATTGAAAGTCGTTGCTGTGAATTTCCCAGCGTACATCCAGAGAAAGTCGGACGCGAACATCGTTATTTATACATGGGTGCGACTCATGCCGATCGCGGTAATGCACCATTGCAAGCATTTGAAAAGGTTGATTTAGCAACTGGTGAAAAGCAACTTTGGAGTGCTGCACCTCATGGTTACGCTAGCGAACCGAATTTTGTGTCGCGTACTCGTCACGGTGATGAAGATGATGGCTGGTTATTAGGTTTGGTTTACGATTCAACTCACCACCGTTCTGATTTGGTAATTTTAGATGCCAAAGATTTGAATAAAGGAGCGATCGCAAGGTTGCATCTCAAACATCATATTCCCTATGGATTGCATGGGAATTTTGTTAGTGATGTGTTTATAAATTAGTATAGAACTTACGCAAAGCCTCATAACTTATGTGGTTGACTAGCGTATCGCTCCCTGATGGTAACGAGCGAGCGGGACGCTTGCGCTTCGCGCACACTTCGTGAACGCACTACGTTAACCCCTCATAACTTATGTGGTCAATTACTAGTACTCCACCACATTAATTTTGCGGGGTAAAACATTCGTAGTGCGACCATCTTGGTCGCTCGTTACCACCAACCAGCAGCGGGCTAAAACCAACCAGCGAGCGAGACGCTCGCACTACCGGACACCCCTCATAACTTATGTGGTTGAGTAGTAAGTAGTTCATTTCAAAAGTTTTGACTGGTTCGTTTTTTCAGTATAGTTTGGGAGACGTAGCAGTGCGGAAATCTCTACAACCCATCAAAAATTATGCAATCGAATAGTAGTTAAATAATAGATAATTAGAAACCTGCTTTCTCAAACAAAGCGGGTTTCTTGTTTTTCAGTAACTGCTAACTTTTAAATTGCGCGGGAGAATTTATTTTTTTGCGTAGTTTTACGAGAATCAAAAATAACCGCAATATTTCTCACCAACAATCTACCTATTTCTGTAACGTTGATTTGATTTATGGATAAGTCAACTAATCCATCGGTTTCTAATAATTTTAATGCTGTTAATTCCTGGGAAAAGTACTGATTAAAATTAATTTGATGCTTTGATTCAATATCTGAAAAACGCAAAATTCCGCTAGACATGATAGACATAATTACATCTCTTCTAATAATGTCATCATCACTTAATTTAAACCCTTTACTTATTGGTAATACTCCCGCTTCCACTGCTTGATAATAATCTTTGAGTTTTTTATGATTTTGAGCGTAAGCATCCCTGAGCAAACTTACTGATGTCGAACCAAAACCAAATAACTCTGTTTCCGCGTGGGTTGTGTAACCTTGGAAAGTGCGTCCTAAACTACCATTACTTTGCGCGATCGCTAACTCATCATCAGCTTTAGCAAAGTGATCCATCCCAATAAATTGATACTGATTTGCAGTCAATTCCTCAATTGTCAATTTGAAAATTTCTAGTTTTTCTTGAGGTGTGGGAAGTGCATCTATTGGTAACTTTTTCTGCAATGGTTTCAGCCACGGTACGTAAGCAAAGTTAAATACAGCAATGCGATCGGGGTCTAATTGAATAGTCTTTTTAATCGTCTTCCAAAAACCGTGCAAAGTTTGATAAGGTAAACCGTAAATTAAGTCTACATTCACACTTGTAAATCCAGCTTCTCGAATCCAGCCCATGACATTAAACAGCATTTCTTCGGGTTGAACGCGATTTACTGCTACCTGTACTTGATAATTAAAATCCTGAATCCCAAAACTGATCCGATTAAACCCAATATCTCGCAAAAATAAAATATAGTCTCGATCTACATAGGTAGGATGAATTTCAATCGAAACTTCAGAAGAAACATCAAGATTAAAGTACTGATTGATATTTCCCCAAAGCTGTTTTACCTGGTGAATGTTCAGGTAATTAGGGGTTCCTCCTCCCCAATGCATCTGCACCACTTTGCGATCGGAATCAATTAAGCTCGCTGTTTGCTGAATTTCCTTAATTAAATGTTCTACATAAGGAATCGCAATCTCTTTTTTATGCGAAATCACAGTATTACAACCGCAGTAATAGCAAGCACTTTCACAAAAAGGGATATGAAAATACAAACTGAGCGGAGTTTTTCGGTGATTTGAGGTAGAAATAGCCGACTCAAAATCCTTAGCCGTGAACGCTTCATTCAACTCTGTAGCTGGAGGATAGCTAGTGTATCTCGGTGTCGGAGTGTCGTATTTTTGAATGATATCTAAGTCAAATTTAACGCCGGGAAATTGGAATATCATCGAATTAGGATTTTAGATTTTGGATTTTGGATTTTAGATTTTAGATTTTGGATTTTGGATTTTGGATTTTGGATTGAAAGTTAAGAATTGGGAATTGGTAATTGGATTTTTTCCCATCACCCTATTACCTATTACCTATTACCCATTACCCATTACCCCTCTCATCTCAATTAGCTGTAGCGGTTTCGTTATTGATTAACTTACGAAACTTTTCTTCACCAATAGATTGGATTAAAATGGCTTCCAATTCTTTCGCCATTTGCATATTAAATTGGAATGAATTATTAGCTTCTACAACTATTTTGTCGGCTGTTGTATCGTCAACTGGTACTTTATCGAGTGCTTCGCGATATTTGTCTTTGAATACTTTTTTGTCAGGGATTTGCTCGAAGTTATAAAAAGATGTACCTTGATAACCTGTTAATTTCAAGGTTGATTGAACTACTCTTTGCAACATTTGTCCTCCCGACAAATCTCCCATGTAGCGAGTGTAAGCGTGTCCGATTAATAATTCTGGTTGTTTTTCTGATAGCTCCCGAATGCGAGAAACATAATTCTCAGTAGCGACTGATGGTTTAATTTGACTAAGCCAATCTGAACCATAGTAAAACTCTAAATCTTCGTGTAAATTAGCTTTACGATTGAGTTCGGGAAAATAAAGGACGCTAATACAAGGATGATTTTTATGACTTTCGAGTGCTGATTCTAATTCCCCGTACACAAAGTATAAATTACCCAAAAATTTCGCAAAGCAATTTCTATCGACAACTCCTTTGACGAAACATTTCATAAAACCGATATTCTCCGTAGCAGCATGAGAATGCTGGGTTCCGGAACGAAGTTTTATCGCTAGATTGTTACTCATTCTTAATCCTGCATTGATGAAACGCTATCTTCTACAGGATTTACGCAGTTTAATTATATAAACAACTTTGCTTAGCTTTTGTCTGTTTTCCGATCAAAAGCAATGAATTAAGGTTGAAACGAGCTTATCGGGAACTACAATTACAAAATTAACACGACTTCTACAATACTTGCTGGAGGTTTTATTTTTTGTATCGCGATATAGCTCTAAACATTTCTTCACATATCCAGATTTAATATCATGCTGTTTATAAGTAATCAATATGCATAATATTTGTCTTAAATGCTTGAAAAACGCTAATATAAACTTCAAGTTAAACAAAAGTTAAATGATACATATTCTTTTGCGTGTATTAATGATTTTGCTAATAAAATTAATAAATTTTAGGTGTAGATTTTATACAGGGGGGCGAAGTTGGATAATTTGCAAGGCATTCACATAGGAGATAAAGTTGTTATCCTGCATCCCTCGCATATAGCAGGAAAAACTGGTTTTATCTACGCAAGAGAAATGTTTTCAGATGATATTGTTAGTAAGCGCTGGATTATCCGTATAGATTCGGAAGACGTAATAGTTTCGCTAAATCCAAAGGAGTTTGAGTTATTAGCCGAGTTATAGGGTTTTGAGCTACATTCTTTATTTCAGCAACAAGCGCGTTAAGTGAAGCTCACTGTAAGGTATCGGTCAGCTTTAACTTTGTGCTGGAGGTTCATCGTTGATTCCGAGTTCTTTCTTACTGTGTTTCAAATTCTTCCAGAGTCCCTGAATTTGCCTATATGCATCTTCAGAAGTTAATTTCCCTGAAGTTTGCAAATTAACGATATAGCCTACTTTATGAGCAAATTCTTGCAAATTAGCATTGAATACCAAGTTTTCTGGTTTGAATTCGCCATAATAGCGACTGCGAGGATAAAGTAAGTTCTCTTTGTCTACTCTGTCGGAATTTTCCATGTTCAACCTCGAATAATATTTTGTTAAACTTAAATTAATCTTATCTTAATAATGGCATAAGTTTCTAATAATACATCTCTTCTTTTTACAGAGCATCTGTCTTAGGACTTACTTGGTATATTTTTGCAGTCAAAAAAAACACACCTGTTGAGTTTTCTTTAAGTGATAACACATAATAGACGAACAAAATTGTAAGTATAGATAGTATTATGCAGAAAAACTATTACATAGTAATTATTCTTAATAACAATTAGGCGAGTTTGAAGCAAGTAAACCTAGTTAAAGATTGGTTTTTGTAAATCAATTTAAATATTTTGGCTAAAGAGGAAATATTCTTCTATTAATGGTTATATAGCTGAAAGTGGATAAATTAAAGAATCCTTATGGTAAAGTCTCTTCCAAGCCCGCAGCCATTGTTCAAAGAAGGTGTAAAAGCGCCGGTACAGGAAACGCTGCTGACCCCCCGGTTTTACACGACTGACTTTGACGCTGTGGCATTGATGGATATTTCGGCGCATGAGAAGGAGTTGGGGGCGATTGTAGACGAGTTGAAAGCCGATTACAATCGTCATCACTTCGTGCGCGATGAGGAGTTTAAGCAGGTTTGGGATAGTATTGAAGGTGAAAAGCGCGAAGCTTTTATTGATTTCTTGGAAAGAAGCTGTACTTCTGAGTTTTCAGGATTTTTGCTATTCAAAGAGCTATCGCGCAAATTAAAAAAGCGCAATCCTATGTTAGCGGATGCTTTTAACTGTATGGCACGGGATGAAGCACGTCATGCAGGATTTTTAAATAAAGCAATGGCGGATTTCAATCTTTCTTTAGATTTAGGTCATTTAACCAAGAGCCGTGCATATACCTTCTTTCCCCCGGAATGGATTATTTACACGGTTTACCTATCTGAGAAAATTGGTTATTGGCGCTACATTATTATGTTTCGCCATTTGGAATTATATCCAGAAAACCAATTTTATCCACTATTTCGCTACTTTGAAAGTTGGTGTCAAGACGAGAACAGACACGGAGATTTTTTCAAAGCGCTGTTGCGATCGCAACCGTCACTTTTCAACAATTGGAAAGCGCGTTTATGGGTGCGTTTCTTTTTGCTCACAGTATTCGTAACTCATACCCTAACGGTATTTGAACGAGTCAACTTTTACCAATCTCTTGGTATAGACGCTCGCGAATACAACAACAGAGTTATTGAAGAAACCAATAAAACATCCGCACGAGCATTTCCAGTAATTCTGAATACCCAACATCCAGAATTTTTCCGGAGATTAGAAGAATGTTCCGACAGTAATTTGCGCTTAGCGGAAATTGATAAGAGCGATCGCCCTAAAATTGTTAAATTGTTGCAAAAGGTACCATCGTTCCTTTCCATCATGGGACATATGGTAAGGCTTTACACGATCAAACCAATTGATGCTGAAGCAACCAGAGCAGCAGTACATTAAATAGATTTGATACGAGAATCAATCTAAGGGAATAAGCGTAAATCCTTTTTTTAATATTTTTAAAGATAAGATCAATTAAGAAGTATTTGTTATTTTACAAATGTTATACCAATTCTGTATGAGGCTGCGCCAAAACACCCGCAGCCTAGAAGGCTGGGGCTAATATTACAAAGCCTACCTGCGTAGGCTGAATTAAGCGCATCTTTATACAGAAACGGTATTACTTAATAAATAAGAGGGGAAACTGTGAATATTGACAGTAATTTAAAACAAACTACTGATGAAATAACAACATCAAACCAAATAGAAGAAACATTTCAGTGGACAAAGCAGTGGTATCCAGTTGCCGTAGTTGACTTTTTAGATTCGTCTCAACCCCATTCGATACAGTTACTTGGTAAAGATATTGTTGTATGGCGCGATAACATCGGCAAATGGAACTGTTTTGAAGATTTTTGTCCTCACAGACTTGTTCCCCTTTCTGAAGGTCGCGTCGAGTCTGACGGAACCCTTTTGTGCGCTTACCATGCTTGGCGTTTTAATTCCGAAGGTAAATGCGTCAGTATACCTCAATCAAAAGATAAAGAAACTGAAGCAAAAAATTGTTCTAATAATAAATCCTGTGCAAAAGTTTATCCTACTCAGGTACGCCAAGGATTGTTGTGGGTATGGGGAGAGTCGGGAGAAACCGCTAAACTAGAAAGTCAATTGCGATCGCCTAGAATTGTCCCCGAACTAGAAGATAATTCCAACAAAGTCATTAAGCTTCCCTGGTACGTTCGCGATCTTCCTTATGGCTGGGATTATTTTATGGAAAATGTTTCAGATCCCGCACACGTACCTGTTTCTCATCATGGCATCATGGGCAGTCGATATGAAGATGCCAAATATTATGATATGCCTTGCGAGCGGAAGTTATCTACTCAAGAAGGGTTCTCTTTTGAAATTGCACCTACTTCTAGCGAGGATATAGAAAAAGCAGTTCATGATTTCCAGCCTCCTTGCCATATGCGGATCTGTTCCGTTGATAAACAAGGATGCAAACTTATTTTAGCTTTGTATGCCGTTCCTACTCGTCCAGGGTGGTGCCGTCATATAGCTGCTCAGGTGTTTGTAAAAAATGATAAAGGAGAATCTCCGAAAGGTTTAGGCTTTTTTGGTTTACCGATGCCAGTTTGGTTGAGTCACATTTTATCATCTGTTTTTCTGCACCAAGATGCAGTTTTTCTACATTATCAAGAAAAATTTATTGCACAAGCTCATCAAAATAAATGGTTGGATAAAGTTTATACTCCCAATCCTCAAGATAAAATGGTGGTTACTTTCCGCCAATGGTTTGAAAAAAGAGCAGGTGGTAGCGTACCTTGGGCATCAGAATGCGATGCGAATTTACCATCAAAAGAATACGATAAAAGCAAACTTTTTGATGTGTGGAATACGCACACTAAAAATTGCATAGTTTGCCAAAATGCTCTCAAAAATATTAATCGCTTCATCAAATTTAGTTTCGCAACTTCTATTGCTTGCCTGTTTTTGGCACTCTTTCTAGATGCGCGTACTGTAGCAGTAAAAGCTGCGAGCCAACAAATAGATACATCAATATTCGCAATGGCTCCGAGTACAGGATTTTGGTTAGCTTTAGTTGGTGCAATTTCCAGCGCAACAATAGGATATTATCTCCGTAGATTGAGCAAGCTTTTCTATACTTATGAATTTAATCATTCTCATAATGATTAGGTGTTAAGTTCTGCTCTGTATATATCAGTATCTTGTAGCTTGTTTACCATCGGAGTTGCAAAAAAAGCTACATAACAAATATCTACGAATTCAACCGAACAAATTTAACTTTTAACTTATCCTTGGGATAAGGTGTAGGCGCTGGTATGATGCTTAAATCTTGTCCAGGTAAAAGTTCCCATTCATACCCCCGAACTAAAAGCGCTGCAAAAAGTTTCATTTCCAATTTCGCGAACTCTTTCCCGATACATTCGCGCATCCCACCACCAAATGGAATGTGAGAAAAAGGTTTTGATTTATCTTCAGCCCTAGACGGTGCAAAACGCTCTGGGTCGAATTCCGACGGCTCAGTATATACACTGTTATCTTGATGCGTTTTAGGTACTTGATATAAAACAGACCAACCTTGAGGAATCAAGTAACCGTTAAATTCACAAGGTTGAATTACTTCTCGAAAACCACCACCAACCGGAGGAACCAAACGCAAGACTTCTTTAATCACTTGGTCTAAATAAGTCATTTGCTTGAGATTTTCTGTAGTTAGTTGCGAAAATCCTAGTTGCTGTTGTTCTTCACGTACTTTTGCGAGAACCTCGGGATGCTGTGCTAGTAAGAGACACATAGAAGCGATCGCCGATGTTAATGTTTCGTGTCCGGCAAATAATAAAGTTAATATTTGGTCTTTGATTTCTTCTACACCGAGCTTATTACCATCATCATCTGTAGCTTGTAATAGCATTCCTAAAGCATCGTTATTTGAAGCGGGTTGTTGTTGACGCTGCAATATTATTTCTTCAATCTGCTTAAGTAACAATTTACGACTGCGTAATGCTTTACCAAAACTAGTCCAAGGTAAAGAAAGAGGAATACTAAATAAACCTCCGACCCATTGTTCAAAAAGTTTTACAAAATTGCTATTGTTAGCTGCATCAGTTCCTACAAATAATTTACAAGCAACGTCAAAGGTATATTTTCTAATTTCTGGATACCAAGTCAAAGTACCCATTTTTTCCCATTTGTGTAAATAACTTTGCAGAATTTCTTCCATTGTAGAAGCATATTCCGCTAACGCTCTTGGTTGAAAAGCTTGCGATAAAATCCTGCGTCGGTTTTGATGTTCTCCACCATTTTGTATAGCTAAGGAAGCAGAACCTAATAAAATCTTAGTACTGGGAGGCCATTTATTAGAAAAATATTTATTGTCATTCGTAAACAGAAAAAGGTTAGCTTCCGAACCAACCATAATTACCGTAGGACTAAAAAAAATACTGGTTTTAAAGATAGAGCCATATTTTTTATATCGCTTATCTGTAAAATTGGCATCGCGAAAAAAGCTGATTGTTTCACCAATTACAGGTAAACCAAAATTACCAGGAGGTAAAGGAAGTGTTTTAGGATTGGTAGTTGTCATTCGATTTTGGATTTTGGATTTTGGATTACTCTACGAGAAGACGCTTCCGCGTCAATAGATTTTGGATTGTCCAGAATTATCTTAAATAACTATTATGAAACAAAAAATGTAACGAAATTTACAAAAATATCAGAAATTATCAAAAATCAAGTTACGGTAAATATGTAGAGACGCGATATATCGCGTCTCTACATCTATGAAAATAACGAAAAATATTTTAATCATTACATTTTATGGATAAAAAATCCCCACTTTTGCCAGAAAATCCTTCTCCTGCGTATATTTGCCCTTTCGACCAAGCTTGTAGCTATTTAGACGCAGCCGCAAAAGAATTAAAGTTGGAACAAGGTACATTAGAAATACTCAGTAATCCCCGTAAGGTAGTTACAGTTTCCATCCCGGTAAAACGAGATAGCGGTGAAATACAGGTTTTAGCTGGACATCGAGTCCAACACTGCGACGTTTTGGGTCCTTATAAAGGTGGTATTCGTTTCCATCCGGCCGTTACACTGCGGGAAGTTTCAGCCTTAGCAATGCTGATGACTTGGAAATGTGCGTTGTTGGGTATTCCTTACGGTGGTGCAAAAGGGGGTATTGCGATAAATCCCAAAAGTTACAGCATCCATGAATTAGAACGCATTTCTCGACGTTATATTAGCGAGTTAATCAAAGACATCGGGCCGTCGGTAGATATACCCGCACCAGACATGGGGACATCAGCCAGCGAGATGGCTTGGATGATGGATACTTATTCGGTAAATGTCGGTCATGCAGTACCCGGAGTTGTCACCGGGAAACCGCTTTCTATAGGTGGTTCGTTAGGAAGAGAAATGGCAACCGGACGCGGTGTAATGATTATTGTCCGTGAAGCCTTAGCAGATAAAGGTAAATCTTTAGCAGGAACCAGAATTGCCATTCAAGGTTTTGGAAACGTCGGTGGTGGTGCGGCTGAATTGCTGCATCAAGCTGGTGCAAAAATTATTGCTGTATCCACAGGTTCCGGCGGTATTTTCGCGGAGAATGGTTTAGATATTCCAGAATTACAAGCCTACGCAAAGGAGAATAATCGAAAGATTTCGGGATTTCCGAAAGCGAAACCAATTACGAATGCAGAGTTATTAACATTACCTTGCGACGTATTGATTCCCGCAGCCTTAGAAAATCAAATTACCCAAGAAAACGCCGATCAAGTTCAAGCAAATCTAATCGCTGAAGCTGCAAATGGTCCGGTTACACTCGAAGCAAACCAAAGTTTAGAAGCGCGGGGTGTAACAGTACTACCAGATATTTTGAGTAATGCTGGTGGAGTTGTAGTGAGTTATTTGGAATGGGTGCAGGGACTTTCTTATTTATTTTGGGATGAACAAAGAGTTAACGGTGAAATGGAAAGCTTGATGGTGCAAGCATATCGCAAAGTTATGCAGCAATCTCAGGAAAGGAAAATTTCACCGAGATTAGCAGCTTATGTATTAGGAGTAGGAAGAGTAGCGCAAGCTTTGAACGATAGAGGATTATATCCTTAATCAATTATCAGAATGTTTCCAATTTTATCTAGGAAATATTTTCGTTTATGATGAAAATATTGATAAAGACGTAGCACTGCTACGTCTCTACATCAGTGATTGAATAAATTACCAATTGTTCATTGTTCATTGATAATTGTTAATTGTTTTGATATTCACTACCGCTTGCACGGAAACCTTTTTCTTTGAGAATAATATTACCGTTAGTGGCGTTATTAACAATAAAATCTACTTCACCGAAAGGAATAAACCTGACGTAGTAAGCAGTATTATCTTTGATTGCAACGTAACTTTTAAACTTACTTTCAGCATCAACTTTTGGTAATCTTGCAGCTTCAACCGCGTATAATTCTGTTTTTTCAGCGCGGTTGTCGTAAACATTCATATAAATCTGCTTTTCTTCGGAATAAATTCTTACTGTCTTGCTGTTAGTTGCAAAAAGTAATTGAGTTGAAGTAGGAGAAGGATTTGTGTAAGTTAATTCGATCACATCTTCACGTACCCAGCCGATATCATCTGCTTCCGAACCGTATTTTACTTTATACCAAGCATAGGTATCTCCAGAAGGTTTGGTTTGATCGAGAATTTTTACCCTATCTCCCTTTTTTCCTTGGTGAATCACCTGACGATTCAACGAAGGTCCCGAACGGATGTTAATTGTAGTAGCATTACTATTGTTAGTCTTGAGAATCCCTTCGCTAGCAGTAAAGGTTTGTATCGGTGTTGATTGATTAGCGTCTGTCATAAATTTATCTCCCGTACTCTACTGTTAATAGATAGTTAAAAGTATTCAGATTTACCTAGGACTTACGCAACTGGCATATTTTGGTCGTAGGGTGCTGTGACACTTTGCTTGATTTCTAACGCAATATGTGTCACGCACCGTTCCCTCGCTCTTGTGACAATTGCGTAAGTCCTGTTACCACTATTATTTGTTACAAATTCTCAAGCGTGCAGTTTTTGCAACATTCTGAAATGTTTGAGGGGATTGAGTATAAAAAACCGCAGAGACGCTGAGAGCGCGGAGGGAAGAGGTTATAGAGGGATGATGGGTAAGAGTGGGATTTATCTTTAATTGTTATAAATGCTTAATCTCAGGTAGTTGGTGCGTGACACTACAAGCTTTATTACTACGTTCATAATTTCTATAAGTGTCACAGCACCCTACAAGAAAATATAATTAATTACGAATTACGAATTGCGAGTTACTAATTATATTTAACACGGGTGAAGAAGAATACGAATTACTTTAAACTTTATTGAACCCACGAAGGTGGGTTTCGCCTGTGTAGCCGTGATTTCAATCGCCAGGTATTCTTCGCCGTGTTAGCCCCTAGCGGAGCGTACCGTAGGTATTGCGTCTCCGGAGGAGATATTAAATCACCAGGTATTCAGATCGGGGAATAATTGCAAATATTTATACTATCTTTTACATATTTTTGCTTAGTTGTTTTTTTTAAATGCTAAAAAAGAAAAAACATTTTTAAACTAAGCATCTATGACATCGCAAATTGAAGATAAAGCTTTATTACTTCTACGTCAGGCTCTTGAGAACCCAAAAGCTGACTTTCGCTGCGGACAATGGGAAGCTATTGAGGAGTTATTAAGGCGATCGCGTTTGCTTGTGGTTCAACGTACTGGTTGGGGCAAAAGTCTGGTATATTTTTTAGCTACTCGTTTGTTACGAGATAAAGGTGCTGGCTGTACGCTTTTGATTTCACCGTTATTAGCTTTGATGCGAAATCAAATTGCAGCAGCAGAAAGGATAGGTGTGAAAGCTGTTACGATTAACTCTAGCAATACTGATGATTGGGGAGTTGTACAAACACAGTTACTTGCAGATGAAGTAGACATTTTGCTGATTTCTCCGGAAAGATTAGCTAATGATGAATTTAGAGAAAAAATACTGTTACCGTTATCCAAAAAAATCGGTTTATTTGTAGTTGATGAAGCGCACTGTATTTCCGATTGGGGACATGATTTTCGTCCCGATTACAAGCGAATTGTCAGAGTATTACAAGCTCTTCCTCAAAATATTCCAGCTTTAGCGACAACTGCTACGGCAAATAATCGAGTTGTGGATGATATTATTGCTCAATTGGGTTCGCAATTACAGGTTTCAAGAGGTGCTTTAACCAGACAAAGTTTGCATCTGCAAAATATTAAGATACCATCACCCGCAGCCCGAATGGCATGGTTAGCAGAACAACTGCCTAATTTACATGGAAGCGGAATTATTTACACTTTAACTGTAAGAGATTCTCAACGTGTTGCCGATTGGTTGGTAACTCAAGGAATAAATGCTGCTTCATATCATAGCGATTTGGAAAGCGATCTTCGTGAAGGATTAGAAGAGCAACTTATAAAAAACGAAATTAAAGTTTTAGTTGCAACTACTGCTTTAGGAATGGGTTTTGATAAACCAGATTTAGAATTTGTAATTCATTATCAACGTCCGGGTTCTGTTGTACATTATTATCAACAAGTGGGTAGAGCGGGAAGAGCGGTAGAAAAAGCCTACGGGATTCTTTTAAACGGTGAGGAAGATGATGAAATTACCAACTATTTTATTAATACAGCTTTTCCTCCAGAAGTTCATACACAGCAAGTTTTAAATGCCCTCAATCAAGCTAAGGATGGCTATTCTATTCCTCAGTTGGAGCAACAGCTTAATCTTTCCAGAGGACAAATTGATAAAGTTTTGAAATTACTATCCCTTGACTCTCCCGCACCTGTAACGAAACAAGGTTCAAAATGGTATACTACGCCGATAAATTATCAAATCGACACCGATAAAATCACAAAACTCACAAAAATCCGCTATCAAGAACAAGATAGAATGCGAGAATATATGCAAACTCAAGAATGTTTAATGTCTTTTCTCGCAACAGAATTAGATGACCCAAATCCGGCTGCTTGCGGTAAATGTGCTAACTGTTTGGGTAAAGCTTTACTACCAGAAAATTGCTCTTTTGAACTTGTAAATAAAGCAATTCAATTTTTACGCCGCAGCGATCAAATAATTGAACCGCGTAAAACTTGGGCATCACAAGCATTTCCAAATTATCAATTTTCTGGAAGAATTAAAGATAACTTAAAAGCAGAATCGGGAAGGGCTTTATCTTTATGGGGTGATGCAGGTTGGGGAGACTTAGTAAAGTCTGGGAAATATCAAGATGATTATTTTGATGATGCACTTGTAGAAGGTGTATGTGAAATGATTCAACGTTGGCAACCTCAACCATATCCCAGTTGGGTAACTTGCGTACCTTCTTTAAATCGGAAACAACTTGTACCGGATTTTGCTAAAAGGTTGGCTGACAAATTAGGTTTACCATTCGTACCAGTTGTGCAGAAAATTCGTCAAACTCAATTACAAAAAGAAATGAGCAACAGCTATCAACAAGCTCAAAACTTAGATGGTGCTTTTGCAATTAACAGTTGGTCAGGTATGAATGGTTCTGTATTTTTAGTTGATGATATGGTTAATTCCCGTTGGACTTTTACCGTAATTGCCGCGCTTTTACGTCGCAATCAAAGCGGGTTAGTTTTTCCTGTAGCATTAGCACTGAATACACTAGGTCAAGGGAATTAAAAAAGTTAGGCAACGGGGAACAGGGAACAGAAAATTTACTAAGTATTTTTTCCACATTCACATAGTTTTCCTATTCCCTCTTGCAGACTGTTAACTTAAGATAATAAGCACGGTAAAACCATTAAAAATCATGTTAAATCATGTATTATCGCCAGATACTCAAGCAATTTTATTATTATGTAGTAACTTCGGACAAAATCGCAAAATTGAACCGCAACCCTTGACTCTTAGTGAATATAATTCCTTAACTAATTGGTTGCGAAATAATCAAATGCGTCCAGCAGATTTACTCGAACCAATAGCAGGAAAACAACTACAAAAGATTGGCGAAACAAAACTTGATTTGACTAGAATATCAGCTTTACTCGAACGCGGTGCAATGCTAAGTTTAGCTGTGGAAAAATGGACTAATCAAGGATTGTGGATATTAGGAAGAGGTGATACAAATTATCCCAAATGTCTCAAGCAAACACTAAAGCATTCAGCACCAGCAGTTTTGTATGGAGTTGGTAATATCAAACTATTATCAATGGGAGGATTGGCGATCGTCGGTTCTCGCGACGTTGACGAAGAGAAACTAGAATATACAAAAAAAATCGCCCAACAAAGCGCCGTGGAAGGAATACAGGTCATTTCCGGTGGAGCGCGTGGTGTAGATAAAGCGGCGATGTTAGGAGTATTGCAAGCCGGAGGAACGTCTGTAGGAGTGTTAGCTAATAGTTTGACTAAAGCATCTGTAGACGCAGAGTATCGCTCAAGTATCAAAGAAGGTAGACTTGCATTAATTTCTAGTTACGATCCAGACGCTGGTTTTAATGTTGGGAATGCAATGGGACGAAATAAATATATTTATGCTCTTGCAGATTATGCTGTTGTAGTTGATGCAACTGCGGGTAAAGGTGGTACTTGGGCTGGTGCGGTGGAAGCCATTTCCAAATTACATCTAGCAGTTTTTGTTAAGATGCACCCTACTATATCCGAAGGTAATCAACAATTACACGATAAAGGAGCAAAAGTTTTTCCACCCGAACCTTGGAACGATTTGAAACAACTTTTGAAATCAACAGCATCCTTAATTGAACCATCAGCAGAAACAAAAGAAATTTCATCCACCTCAAAAGAAATTTACGAAGCAGTTTTACCTTTAATTCTCGATCGTTTACAACAACCATTAGATGCAAAAACTCTTGCAGAAACCTTAAACGTGAGATTATCGCAAATGCAAGATTGGTTAAATGAAGCTGTAGAAGAAGGAAAAATTAAAAAAACTCAAAAACCAGTTACTTACGTGATTAATCAGTCAGCAACTCAACTTTCTATGTTTTCAAATTAGTAAATTTATGAAAAAATCAACCTGTATTTTGTAGTTTTATAGTTAATACTTTAAATTTGATTAAACCCGCGCAGGTGGGTTTTGCTTGTGTAGCCGCGAATTAATTCGCCAGGTGCGGGCTTTGTTGAACCATTTGGGCTTCCGTAAGAGCTTGAAAATTTAATCCTGCGTCTATCTCACCGTATTCAAATGATTTTTTTATATCTTGAGTCGGTCGATTTGCAAGTAGCTGTTCAAAATCTTCTAAGTTACCAGATGAGTTTGTAAGAAAATTAGAAAGAAGAGTTTTTACCTGTTCTGATGGTAATGCTTCAAGATGGTTTAATATTTGCTGTTGAATATTCCCTGCTGTCATAATTTTCTCAGTTTTGTAATAGCTTTATAAAATCAAAAATGCATATATTATTTTAACGAAAACTTACTCATCTTCGTTTAAAAGCCAGAAACTTTGGTTACTCCGCATAATAAATAAAAAACTCTCAGTAAAAACCAAAACGTTAATGTTGGGTTAAAGCCGCTTCTACACTTGGAATAAATATATGTATTATTCGTGCGTCTTTAACCCAACCTACTTGAAACCTTCATTAAACCCACGCAGGTGGGTTTTGCTTGTGTAGCCGCGAATTAATTCGCCAGGTATTCTTAAAATATATAACCCCCACCAAAAGGAGAATATCTTAAAGTGCAGCCAGATTTACTCGGCTTGGAAATTAGCAAAGGTGAATTAAGACGCTTAACGGGTGTAGATCCAGAAGATGTATTTCGTCCTTCAATTCTGAAAAACCGCGAAAAACGAGTTGGTTTTTTCATGAACGAAGTAATTACAGCCTTAGCGTTAACTCCTATTGTTGTCGGCTTTATTTATGCATTTATTATTCTACCTACCATCGGTTCCTCAATTCCTATCGGATTATTGTTGTTAGCTTTAGTACCAGTATCAGTGGTATTAGCACGGGGAGTTTGGCGGCGAAAAAGTTGTCCGAAATCGCTCACAAAACTTCTCGATGAAGTTGATGAATATCACGAAGTTATTCAAGCGATCGATATTAACGACCAGTTAGATACAGCGGGAAATACGCAAAACAATATTAGCGATCGCGATCGAGTTATTACAGCGTTGCAACTAATTCGAGAAGATTTGGTACGCGCTTTGAAAACGGAACGAATTTTACGGGATAATAAAAAGTTACTTGCGAACAATCAAGATTTATTTGTTAATAATTTAGCCAATCTACAAGCTTTGCAAGTTAGTACGGAAGCTGGCGAATACGCTCAACTTCTCAATCAATCATTGCAAATTGCTGTTGATGTTCAATCTCAAATTAGAAAATTACAGTCGCCCAAATGATTTTAATATGACAAAAATATGACTAATAAACCAAAAATTATTGTTCTAGATGACGATCCTACTGGTTCTCAAACTGTCCACGGTTGTCTGCTTTTAATGCAGTGGGATGTAGATACTTTACGTTTGGGGTTACAAGACGATTCCCCGATTTTTTTTATTTTAACTAATACTAGGGCGTTAACTCCAGAAAAAGCTGCTTCTGTAACTAAAGAGGTTTGTCATAATTTAAAGTTGGCATTGGAAGCCGAAAAGATTGAGGATTTTCTGGTAGTTAGTCGTAGCGATTCAACTTTGCGGGGACATTACCCGGTTGAAACTGATGTTATTGCTGAAGAACTCGGACCTTTTGATGCTCATTTCCTCATACCGGCATTTTTTGAAGGAGGACGTGTTACCCGCGACAGCGTACATTACTTAACGATCGATGGTGTCCCAGTTGCAGTTCATGAAACTGAGTTCGCTCGCGATTCAGTATTTAGTTACAATCACAGTTATTTACCTAAATATGTAGAAGAAAAAACCGAAGGACGTATTGCAGCCGATACCGTAGAACGATTTCTACTTGATGACATTCGTGGTGGTAGTCTGGAACGGTTAATAAAGCTCAGGGGAAATCAATGTGGTGTGGTAGATGGTGAAACACAAGCCGATTTAAATCAGTTTGCTAAAGATGTATTAACAGCAGCGAGTCAGGGAAAACGGTTTTTATTCCGTTCTGCTGCAAGTATTTTAACTGCTTTAGCTGCACTACCTCCTCAACCAGTTTCCCCAGAAAATATGGCTGAATATGTCATGACGGGTAAACCGGGAGCCATAATAGTTGGTTCTCATGTAGAAAAAACTACCCAGCAGCTAGCAGCGCTGTTGCAAGCTGAAGGTATTGTCGGAGTAGAAGTAGATGTAGCGCGGTTGCTTAATAAAGGGAATCAATCTGCTACACTGCTAACCGATATACTCAAAAACGTTCATGAGGCACATGAAGCTGGAAATACACCAGTAGTTTATACCAGCCGTGAAGAATTAACTTTTGAGGATGTTAGTACGCGGTTGCAATTTGGGGCTAAGGTTTCAGACTTGTTAATGGATGTTGTCCGGGGTTTACCTTCTGATATCGGATTTTTAATCAGTAAGGGTGGTATCACTTCTAACGATGTTTTGAGTAATGGTCTTGCTTTGAGAGCAGCACGTTTGCTCGGTCAAATTCTCGCTGGTGTTTCAATGGTAAGAACTCCAGAGAATCACCCTCAGTTTCCTAATTTGCCAGTAGTACTATTTCCTGGTAATGTTGGCGATCGCGATGCTGTTTTCACTGTTTACGAAAGGTTAAGTAAAAATCTTAAATGAGGTTTAACAATTCAACGTTTTAATGACAATTTTCGATGTTAAAGCTTTGATATTCGTGGCTGGTGTTACATGACTTCTGATTCAGCTATTCCAGATTTTAATTCTAACGATGCCGAGACAGATTCCATTACTAGTTCGGATGAGGAGTCTACCGTGACAGAAGTTACTTTTATTTCAAGTATAAATAATGTCAATTCTTCAAAGTTAGTTGACGATCAAATCAGTGATGAAGATAATTCCTCATTTCATTTTGATCGAGTTAGTACTGAAGATAATTCTCATGAGACCGAAGATAAATTATCCGATCAAACAAACGTAGAAGAAAATTCTGCTGTTGAACAACAGGTTACAAACGTAGAAGAAAATTCTGTTGAACAACAGGTTACAAATGTAGAAGAAAACTCTGCTGTTGAACAACAAGTTACAAAGGTAGAAGAAAATTCTGCTGTTGAGCTTAACGATCGAATAAGCATTGATATTCCGTTGCTAGAAAATGCAGTTGCGGCAAATCAAAAAATACAGGTAGAAATCAGGAGTGCCAAAGATCGATTGGAATTAATTTTACCAATTGTATCCGAAGCTTCCATCTCGGAGTATACCTGGTCTGAAATTTGGCAGCAAATGAAGCTGCGACTTATAGCACAGCAACGCTTCTTTACCTCTCGAATCAACGTACATTTAGTAGCCCACGACCGCTTACTTGATAGCAGACAACTGCAAGATATTGCCGAAACTTTAAGCGAAATGTCCTTGCATCTCAAATCTGTAGGTACCAGTCGCCGACAAACTGCGATCGCGGCTGCGGGTTCTGGTTATTCTGTGGAACAATTGCAGCCAAAAACGGCTTTCAGTTTTGAATCAAAAACGGCTGCATTACCTCCAGCAGAAGCACTTTATCTAGAAACTACAGTACGTTCCGGTGTCGAAATTCGCCACAGAGGTAGTGTAATTATCTTGGGAGATGTAAATCCAGGTGGTATTGTAGTCGCAGATGGCGATATTCTAATTTGGGGTCGCTTACGGGGAGTTGCTCACGCAGGTGCCCAAGGTAACAGCGAATGCACAATTATGGCTTTACAAATGGAACCAACCCAGTTGCGAATTGCCGACGCTTTGGCTAGGGCCCCAGAAAAATCGCCTACACAAATTTGTGCGGAAGTTGCCTATATGACCGCAGAAGGAATCCGCATTACCAAAGCAAATGATTTTTCTAGAGTTCAATTAGCTAAGTTGAATCAACATTAGTCAAAACAATTCGTAACAGCCCTATGAATAAATAGATTCTAAAAAAGCGCGATTAATAATCAACCGCACCCTCTGGGTGAACACTGATAAACCACACCCTCTGGGTGAAAACTAATTAAACAATTGTATTTTTTAATGCCATCACGAGCGCGTTCGTAATCATGACTCGAATTGTTGTCATTACCTCCGGTAAAGGAGGAGTCGGAAAAACAACCACTACAGCCAATCTGGGCATGGCTTTAGCCAAAATAGGTCGCCAAGTGGCGTTAGTTGATGCGGATTTCGGTCTGCGAAATTTGGATTTGTTGCTAGGACTAGAAAACCGTATTGTCTACACTGCGGTGGAAGTTTTGGCAAGAGAATGTCGTTTGGAACAAGCCTTGGTTAAAGACAAGCGGCAACCCAATTTAGTACTGCTACCTGCCGCACAGAATCGCACCAAAGAAGCAGTTACCCCCGATCAAATGAAGTTATTGGTAAATGCTTTAGCGCAAAAATACCAGTACATCATTATTGACTGTCCTGCCGGAATTGAAATGGGGTTTAAAAATGCGATCGCCCCCGCAAACGAAGCATTAATTGTCACAACTCCTGAAATAGCAGCCGTCCGTGATGCTGACCGGGTGGTAGGGTTATTAGAAGCACAAGGAGTAAAGCGCATTCACTTAATAATTAACCGAATTAGACCCGCAATGGTTCGGTTAAATGATATGATGTCTGTGCAAGATGTTCAGGAACTTCTAGCAGTTCCCCTAATTGGGGTAATTCCCGATGACGAGCGGGTAATTGTTTCTACTAACCGTGGCGAACCTCTGGTTCTATCAGAAAATCCTTCTTTAGCAGCCACAGCTTACAGTAATATTGCTCGTAGATTAGAAGGGGAAACGGTAGATTTTCTTGATTTTGACTCGTCCCAGGACAGCCTATTCTCCCGCCTCCGAAGGTTATTGTGGACAAAAATTATCTAACCAAATTCAGTATGCGCTCATACAGCTGCAATGATTCTTGAACTTTTAGAACGACTTTTTTCTCGCGGTAACGATAACAGTCGTAACGATGTTAAACGTCGCCTGCAATTAGTTATTGCTCACGATAGAGCTGACTTAAGCCCTCAAATGATAGAAAAAATGCGGCAAGAAATTCTAGAAATTGTTTGCCGCTATGTGGAAGTTGAGCCTGATGGCTTGGAATTTTCTTTGGAAAGTAACCAACGTACAACAGCTTTGATTGCTAATGTACCTATCCGCAGAGTAAAGGATTCTGCAACCAAACCTGAAACAATTGAAAAGACTGAAAATAAATCTGAGTAATTTTACGTAGGCTGTGGGGCATGGGGCATACAAAATCACTGCACTGTTTGACACTTCTCGACCTAAAGGTACAATGCCCTAAAATATAGTCCTTTTCGGTTGAGTGCAATACGCTTCGGAGAACCTCACCCCCATCCCCTCTCCTTAGCAAGGGGAGGGGTGCCGGAAGCGGGGTAAGGTTTTTGTATTCTATTCAACTGAAAACCGCTATAAAATACAATAAATTAAAAATCCCGTTTTAGCTCGAACTAGAACGGGATTATATTAATTATCAGGCTTATTTATTGATAAGCTACCTGGGGCCCTGCCCAAACATCAGTAGCCTTTCTACCAAAAGTGGTAGGCTGGTCTAATGCTGGTGTTGCAACTGTTTTACCATCATTGGAAACTGTTATAGTAGGCCAAGTTTCTTGACCCATTTCACCAGCCTGAAATACCACATTATCAGGTGTATTTTTGCTCCAACCTAATAAGATAGCAATGTCATACTGATGATTCTTTTGAGAAGGAGCAACTGTATTAGCTTGATTATTCTGACGGTTCCAAATTAGTGCTTGGTCTGAAGCGTGAGCAGTATTGAATAAACCTTCAAACTTACGTGCTAAGAAACGCTCGCCATTTTCCGACCAGCCAACAGGAACCAATACACCGATTTTTCCTGGGAAATCGCCGTCTTCTTTGCTGTGAGCCGTTTTACCATGAATCAAAGGGTCTAATAAAGCAGAAGTAGATGATACAACCTTCAAACGCTTAGTTTGTCTATCTTCCACAAATAGTACGCTGCTGACGCGGCTTTCGTACATTTGCGGCTTAACTTCCAACTTGACCCGACTGTATATAGAATAACGACCATCTGGAGAAATCACGGGTAAGCTACGGTAGTAACGTACTCCCGAACCAGTAGTACTGCTTACGGATTCTTGAGTAGCTGTAATCCATTTCCAAGGAACCGGATGAGGGCTTCCAATTGGATCTTCTTGTGATAATTCTGATTGCTGTGGTTCTTCGCTTACAGGTGCATCGGTAGGTTGAGGAATTAAATTTCTTCTCAAAGCTACGATCTTACCCTCTCTGAGCGAACTATTCCCTGAAGATTGAGCTTTTACAGCTTTTAAACGCTGTACTAACTTAATTTCAGTACGAGAAAGTTTCTTCGGTAATACTTGAGAATTAACAGCAGGTGGTGCGAGTTCAACTTCTGAAAATGGGTCTCGCTCGGAAGAATTATTAGGAGAAGTTGTTTCTCCAGTTAAATCTATAGTTAAAGACTCTACGACATTCGATTGTATTATTTTTGGCTCGATGACCGCAGCCATTCTTACTGACTCAGAGTCAACTTCAGGTGTCAAAGTTTTGACAGCTTCTGGTTGCGATAATTTGTATTCGCTAGCAATCGGAACTTCTACTAACACCGACGATTCCAAATCTGGCAATTCGGCTGTAAGCTTGGTTATTTGTGATTGTTTTGCTGAGCTAGAGTTTCCTGATGCTCCTAATAAAGGCGCAATCAGCACTACGACTAATACGTACTTGAGGAATGGTTGTACGCGGAACCATCCCGACAGTAAAAGATGTTTCAGCATTTGTTGGTTGACTCTTTAGAGGGCGGTTGCTATAGGAAGAGCAATGCCTCACGGCAATGGGGCAGGCTATCTTTTATATGTATAACAGGGAACTAACGATTTCGCGAGATGCTCTACTATAATTTCGCACAGTTTAGCAAAAATCGCGTATTCTTTTTTACTCATTTATCTAAACGAATGTCTAGATAATTCATAGTTTGGATAAAGTTACTCAAATAACGCATTATTGCGTAAGTACAAAAACCAAAAAATGTCATTTTAACCAAATCTTGGCTCAAAATTAAATTAGCGTCAATACAGCCACTACCAAATAATCAAAATGACACAAAACTTAATTTAACCCCGATGACTTAGATAAATGTCGGAATCAGAATTCCGACAAATCCTACCTGCCCAGTTTATACTTCAACATTTCAAACCCTAATTCCGGGCATGATATGTAATATCAGAAAAAATAATAGAAGCAATTAAGACCTGGCTCTAAAATGCTACTTGGAATTTTGGCGCAGTCCAGCATATACTAACTTGAATTGCAACCACAAAATTACTCGACTTAGTAATAAAACTTAGCTACAAATACTCAGTATTCACTAGATGCAAAAAATTTGAAGAACGCAAGCAATAAAAATATTGGATTTTCGCTTCAGACGCAACCTATACTAAGATACCCTATATACTTACTAATTGCACTCTATCTATTGGCTTATTGTTATGCGATCGGGCGGTATGTATCAGTGTTAAAAGTTGAGTTAATCGGTATTGTATTTGCTTTATGAAAATTGTATTTTTCGGTACTCCCCAATTTGCCGTTCCCACCTTAGAAAAATTGCTTAGTCATTCAGATTTTGAAGTACTTGCGGTTATTACCCAGCCCGATAAATCTCGGGGACGTGGGAATAAACTTACACCTTCTCCAGTAAAAAGTGTCGCATCAGCAAATAATTTAGCAGTATGGCAACCCCAGCGAATCAAAAAAGATGTTGCGACTTTAAATCAACTAAAGGAAATAGATGCAGACGCATTTGTTGTAATTGCTTACGGACAAATTCTTTCCCAAGAAATTTTAGATATGCCTAAACTTGGTTGTGTCAACGTACACGGCTCAATTTTACCGAAATATCGCGGTGCAGCACCGATTCAGTGGTGTTTGCACAATGGAGAAACAGAAACGGGGATCGCAACTATGTTGATGGATGCAGGTATGGATACTGGAGCAGTTCTCCTAGAAGCTAAAACACCCATTGGATTGCTTGATAATTACCAGGATTTGGCAGAAAAATTAGCATTAATGGGTGCAGACTTACTGGTAGAAACACTTATAAAACTGCAAAACCAGGAAATCAAACCTATTCCCCAAGATGAAAAAGCAACTTACGCTCCTTTAATCAAAAAAGAAGATTATCGTTTAGATTGGTCAAAAAGTGCCATAGAATTACACAACAAAATTAGAGGTTTTTACCCCAACTGTGTCGCAACATTTCGCGATCGCACTATCAAGATTACAGCGACTGTTCCACTTGGTTCGGATTACTGGGATCAATTACCAGTCGCACTTCAAGAAATAAAAAATAAGTTACTAGATTTGTCCAGTGGAAAACCAGGGGAAGTCGTAAGTATTATTAAAAATATAGGAGCAATTGTCCAGACGGGAGAAGGTTTATTGTTATTACAAGAAGTCCAGCTAGCTGGGAAACGTCCCCAGTCGGGATGGGATTTTGTTAACGGTAGTCGTTTAACTGTAGGGGAAGAATTTGGGATGGTAAGCTAGGAGTTTCTAATTTTGGATTTTAGATTTTGCGGAAAGTTGGCGGTGTCGGTTTCCGTCCCGCCAAACTTTCCAAGACGGATTTTGGATTGCAGATGAGAAGTGAGGAGTTGACTACTCCCTATCTAAATATTTACAACCTTTACAGGGTCCGATAGGATTGACGGCACAACGGATAATTTCTGAAAGAGCGTTGTAGCTACAGCTAGCGTTACCAATTACCCAACGTCCGTTTACCAAAGTTTTTTCCACTGGTCTTTTTGCTAACTGTACGTAAATTGCAATTTTGTGCAAGCAGTAGCGTCCTTGCTTTAACTGGTAGCGGTGACGACGTTCTAATACTGCGTAGGTTTCACCTTTGAAGTCAAGATAATTTCCAGGTTGCGGTGTCCAATCAAGTTGGATGTTGCCCAGAGATTGACGTGATGAGGTTAAGATGACTTCTGTTAGTAGTGAATCTGGCTCCATGAACTCGCTACTGAATTGGTTTACATTATTAGGATATTAGCGCAATTTGGATTTACCTAGTAGTCTACCAAGCCAACTTTACAGGTTGGGTAAGGAGTAGTGGAAATAAACTTACCCTGCAAACTTCCCTTGGTGGAATACGAGATAAATTTTTAAGTACCGGCTATGCAATTAATACTGTGGAGAATAGTATTATCATTCACAATGGAGCATCATTCAGAAGTTGGTGAGTAGAATTAATCAACGACACTTGAGATTGACGGTACTCTTTAACTGCAATCAAAGAATTAATGATTGGATTTAAACAGCGTTTTGCATCTTCATATCCTTGCTGTTTTAACTTCCTAATTCGCTGACTGCTAAAATCTAACCAACTATCCACTACACCAACAACTGGAATTTCCGATTTATTAATTGCTGTTTCCGGTCTAATTTCAATAATTGTTTGTTCGGGGAAATCATGACGATTCCATACAGAACCATTTTCTAAATGAATTACAATTACGTTTTTATATCCCCGCTTTGCTAAAGCAATTAATGGTACATTATCAACCAAACCACCATCAATATAATTTATTCCGTTAACTTCTCGACTGGGAAATGCTAAAGGAAGTGCTGCACTTGCTAATAGTAAATTATAAATAGTTTCATCATCCATACAGTCTTGTACGCACAGCCAACAAGCATTAGCACCAGTTTTTGCCCGAATCAAATCGATGAATAAATCGTAACCCAAACCGGGAATTTTCAAAGAAGGAAACACCGTTACCCATAATTCAATGTTTTGTCTCAGAGTATTGGGATGAACTGCTTGTTTTAAAAAATATTCTATAGGTTCGGGGTCAAAAATAGAGGTGTTATTGTTCTTAAATCCTTGTTTGATTAAAAAATCAACTAACCAGTGTCGTAATGTGGGAGTAAAAGCTTGAGTTGCGTAACTAAGAGTTTGCAGAATTGTACCTGTGTGAGGACGTAATATTTCTGCTTCTCCTAACTGTTCCCAAAAATGATTTAAACGCTCTACTCCGTAAGAAAATGGATAATAAGATGATAAAACTGCACCATTTAAAGCTCCGATACTTGTTCCGGCAATGATTTGTGGTGTTAATCCTAATTCTGCAATATATCGAACAGCACCAGCTTGATAAGCACCTTTCGCACCACCACCAGTTAATACAAGTCCGAATTCTGGTTGATTTGATTTCATGGGATTATTCTATTCTTAAAGTAGTTTTCAAATATCTTAGACTCGGAAACCTAACCTGCTTCCCGCTAGAATATTACTGAGGTAAAACCGCAGAGACGCAGAGAACGCAGAGGAAAGAAGTAAAGAGAGTGGTCAAAAATGTGGTTTATTTACTTGAAATTATTTGTAAACAATCGTTTGCAGTTTCTTCCACCACAGCAGTGATAAATTCCCTCGCATCACTGGTACGAGATATAGAATTAATTTGATTTCGACAAAGCGAAACGGCAATTTGTCCGGGTTTATCTGGTTTCGCTGTTTGTGGAATTGCAAGTTCAAGGGTTGTACCAATTACAAATAAATGAGGAATATCAAATAAACGTTGCTGGGAGAAAGAACGAATTTCTAATAAACTTGCTGTTAATTCCTTATCATCTGCTGTCATCGATGCTGAAGAATAATCTAATAAATCACCTATTCCAAAAAAGCTGTTAGGTAATTGTTTCTCTGTAGCAATAATTTTATTAACTAACAATTCCCGAAAACGTTGGGTGTCTCCCGTTTCCAATTCGTAAATAACTACAGCACTGCTGAAAACTTCTTTTGCGAGTAAAGCAACTTGTATAACCCAAGGTAAATTATTATAAGTTTGTCCAGCAGCCCAAGCGGTAATTATTCTGTCTAAATCTTCGTTTGCAGTAACTCGTATTTCTAACTGACGCAATCGGGTTTCAATATTATTGATACGGATATTGATTTGTTCTGCAAGTTGATTTAGTTTCTCTTCCTGTAATTGTAAACACTGTTTTTGATTGCGAATAGCGTTACGAGCTTCTAACAAAGATTTTTGCGTAACTTCCAAAGCAACTTGAGAGATATTGAGAGAATCAGTAAGCTCTAAAACCCAATTTTGTAAAGCTTCTTGACCTGCAATAATGTTGCCATCAAGTAATATTTTGCGCTTGCTGTTGCTACCGTCGAGTTTATCGAATAACTTTCCGAAGAAACCGCGATTTTTGCGATAGCGAATGATGTCTTTGTTAACTTGAATTCCGTTAACTAAGTTAATTAAAGCTTTGTCGCTGACGGTGGGGATGCGGTTTTGGAGTTGTGAGAGATGGTTGGTAGAAGGGCTGATTTTATTATTAGCTGATTTCGTTAGAGGAGAAATACTTTTCATTATTTATCCTCCATTAAGTTATTTGTACGTTGTAGATAAATTTCGGTTTCTCGAAGCTTTTTTCCAGATTCTGAAAATAAAGCATCTAAATTAGATATCAATTGAGATTTTTGGTCAACTTCTATTTTTTGATCTTCTTGCGCTTGTTTTAAAGTGTCACAGTAATTATTTAAGTAATTATCGAGATTATTAAACAAGTTGTTAATGCGCTGTTTGAAATCATCATCTAAGTATTGATAGACCTTTTGTTTAATATTCTTAATACTTTCATCAATTAATCTATTAGATTTATCACTAATTTCTCGTAATGAAACAGTGTAGTATTGTTCTTTTGCATCTGGTAGTTTGACTCTAATTGTTTTTTTCTTTGGAACCATCCCTAAAAAATGAAAAAAACTTCTTTTTTGAACTACTTTTGTTTCATATCCTTGGTCAACCCATCTACTTTCATGGTTAATTTTAGCTTTGGGTTCATAGACAGGAAAATAATTTATTTTCAAATCAGGTAGTGATAAATTGATATTAAAATTTTCATTTAGTCTTGTTTGTGCGCGTTTAATAATTGGCTGAGTTTCGTATTCTAAAAAATCAGTTAAATTGTGACGAGCAGATTCGATATTTTTATGAAATTCTATGCGAACTTTTTCTAAAAAAGGCTCTATAATATTGCGTTTTACAGAAGCAATCGCTTCTTCTGAAAAATCCTCTGCTTGACGTAAAGTTGGAAATTCAATTACACCTTGATTTTGTGATTTTATCTCAACGTGTCCGAACTTATTAGAAGCCCAATTAAAAAAACTTTGGAAACCCATACCTCCTTTTTGAATAAAATCTGCACGTTGATATCTCTCTTCAGTAAAATATGCTTCAAGAGATGCTTGAGCGTCTGTTTCTAGTTTTTCAAGAATTTTATCTAATTGATTTTCTAAATCAACTTTGATTCTATCTACTTCTTTTAAACGATGATGACATTCTTCTAAAGATTTCAAATCTTGTTCTAATAAATCAACTTCTTGCTGTAGTTTCTCATCATCTTGATTTATCGCACTACTCCGAAGCTGTACATCATTGTTCAACTCAACTAAATAATGATTTGCTATTTGCAGCGTTGACTTCATACACCTTGGTGCAGCTTCCTTCATCAAAGCAGCGATCGCACCATTCAAAAATGGCTCGAAACCTGACTTTTTCCACAGTTTTTCGGCTTTTATCTTCAAATCATCAACTGTCGCATCTTCTAATTCTTCTTCCCAGTCAATCCCGAATACTTCCTCAGCTAAAGCACGTACTGTCTTCATCTCAGCAACTTTTTTATCGGGAAACTGCTGCAATTCCATCAAAAAATTTGCAGAAGTAAACGCACGTCTAGCAGAAATTTCAAAGACTCGATTTTTATCCCCAGCTTCACCAATCTTAAATTCAGCAGCAACAAAATCCTTAACTTGTTGTGGATTCATATCACCATCTCGACGTTGATCTACTTTATTCACCAAGACATACAGGTTCTCTTTTCCTCGTATATCAATAACTCTTTGAACGTCTTGTTTAACTTTTTCCGCTGCTTCGTTTTTTAATTGAGTAAAATCTAAAACAATTAAAACTATCGAACTTTTTTCAAGTTGTTCCGCAACAACTGCTTGAAGTCGTAAATTTTCCCCTGCTTCATTTGGTCCCGGAGTATCAACAATTACGAGTTTTCCCTGAGTTTTCGCTTGATTATTATCCTCTAAAGAACGCCAAAATGGTGTTCTAATTCGAGGAACATCTTCAAGATATTGAATTGGATCTGATTGCGGATCTAAAATGCTGCAAAGCCTAACAATATCATTCAAACTAGTTAAAGTAAGAGCAATATCTTTATGTCCCTCAGATTTACGGGGTATCGACTCACTAACCTTTACTTGAATTAACTCAGGCATTTCTTGCAAGTGAGGATAGGTAGCAAGTCTTTCTTTGACTGTTTCCAAACCTAGCTCGTTAATTTTTTCTCGTAATGAATCTAAAGTATCTTGAAAAACAGATAAAACACTATCACTCAAAGTTAAAACAGGTTTATCTAATCCAGCATCAAAAATAATTTCAGTAGGAAGCGTAGTCATTGCAGAATTGCGACTGGGGAGGATATCTTGTCCCGCAACTGCATTAACAATTGTTGATTTACCAGCTTTCATTGGAGCAACAATTGCCATTCTCAACTCCAAATTTTCAACCTTAGTGGTTTCGTTTCTTATTTGTTTTTCAAAGTCAGCATATTTGTTATCAACGCGATCGGAGCTTAGTGCAGTACTCGCACGGTTCATTAAATCGCTAATTTCTCCTAATAATTCAATAACGTCTTGCTGCAACTCTTGTACGTTGGGAATAGGTACTTCAGCGAGCATAAAATTTTATCCTGTATAAATGTAAATTAAATCAAAATTAATAATTCATTTACATTCATTTTTGCCGATAAAAATTACAATGGAATCAGTGAAAATACAGTCGTAGGGTATGTTATTGCAGAACGTAACCCACCTTGATAGCAATGTTTGCTGAATTATGTAAAATTATTTGTGGTTAATGTTAATTTTTATTGATTCGTTATACATTAAAATAAAAGTATAAATTTGACAAAAATGTTTTCATGCAACAAGTAACCCTAGCAGAAGCTTCTGAGAATCTGGCTCAATTTATCGATGCAGCCCTTAAAGGTGAAGAAATTATAATTACTAAAGATGAGCAACCTGTTGTTAAACTTACTGTAATAGAACCAGTGAAACGTTATCCAGCAAAGGCTGGTAGTGCCAAGGGTTTGGTATGGATTTCAGATGATTTTGATGAACCGTTGGAAGATTTTAAAGAATATATGGAATGAAATTATTATTAGACACCCATACTTTTATCTGGTTTGTAATAGATAGTCCTCAATTAAGTTCAAATGCTAAAACATTAATTGAAGATGAGTATAACGAAAAATTTTTCAGCATTGCTAGCATTTGGGAAATGGCTATCAAACAAAGTCTTGGCAAGTTAACATTTAATTTACCACTGCAAACATTTGTGAGACAACAAATGGAACAGAATAGTATGGCTTTATTAAATATCGAAATAGACCATGTTACAACCGTTGCTACTATGCAATTGCATCATAAAGATCCATTTGATAGATTATTAATTGCCCAAGCAATGGTAGAACAATTACCCGTTATAGGTGTAGACTCAGCGTTTGATGCATACTCAATTCAGAGAATTTGGTAAATTAAAATGATGGATATTAGGTTACAAGATACAAAAGTAGCTGTAGGTTGGGTTAGACACGAAAAGCAATATTGAACAATAGCGAAAATATTTATTAATCGTGTCGTAACCCAACATTATGGTTTGAGGAAAATATTAACAATTAAAATCAAAGCGTTAATGTTGGGCTAAAAACGCATCTTAACATTTGATAAACCATAATTTTCTCGTGCGCTTTTAACCCAACCTACGAAATTGATAATTGATCATTGTCTAAACAAACTTCGTCAACTGCATCCGGTAGTAGCTGTAGTTGTAGGTTGGGTTAGACACGAAAAGCAATATTGAACAATAGCGAAAATATTTATTAATCGTGTCGTAACCCAACATTATGGTTTGAGGAGAATATTAACAATTAAAATCAAAGCGTTAATGTTGGGCTAAAAGCGCATCTTAACATTTGGTAAACCATAATTTTCTCGTGGGCTTTTAACTCAACCTACGGAATTGATCATTGTCTAAACAAACTTTGTCAACTGCATCCGATAGCGCTCTTTTTTTGTAACAGCGATTTCCCCTACTTCTAAACGTCCTTTACCACGTATAGCGATCAAATCTCCAGTTTTTATTTGATGAGAAGCTTGCTTAATATCTTTCCAATTGACCCTTACATCACCAGCATTTATTAAATCAACCATTTTGCTGCGAGACATTCCGAAACCCGCAGAAGCGATCGCATCTAATCTCAAGGATGCTTCCACGGTGGTTAATTCTTTTTTCCTGGGTTCTCTAACTTTTAATTCGCTTAAATCCACCCTTTGAGTCTTGACAGGAACCGAACGTACTTGAGTCAAATTTGCTTCTAGAAAATCGGCTAATTCCGGAACGACAACTACCTGCGCTCCCCGTTCGCCGAGTACAATAATATCGCCAGTTTTTTCGCGGACGATTCCCGTTCCCAACATTGCACCCAAGAAATCGCGGTGATTTGCTGTATCAAACAAGAAATTACCAGCAATATCCAAAGCAACAAGTTCAACTTGCGACTCATCTAGAGGAAGGTCGCTACGTGCGATCGCAATTCTTTTTCGTTCCGCTTGCGGATATCCACCCCAAGCTAACAACTCCACCTCAGTTAATCGACTAAAACTTTGTTGAGCTTCAGCCAATTCCGGAGGTGAAAGAAAGTCCGTGAACGTAACTTCCCAAGTTTTAATAGCTTTTTCCGCGCAATCAATTACACGAGCTAGAGTATCTCGATTCTCAACGTGTTTTAACAGTTCTTCTCTGGGCAACATTTTATCAATTATCAATAAACAATTATCAAGGTTAAAGGTCAAAGGTTAAAGGTTAAAGGTTAAAGGTCATAACTCCTAACTCCTAACTTATTATATTTTTTCGTCCCCTTGTCTCCCCATCTCCCTATCTCCCCATCTCCCTATCTCCCCATCTCCCCATCTCCCCATCTCCCCATCTCCCTATCTCCCTATCTCCCCATCTCCCTATCTCCCTATCTCCCTATCTCCCCATCTCCCCATCCCTTTACTCCGCAGCGTAACCTTGAATATTTTCCGGTTCAAGCTGACGCAAAATTCTGGTTGTTTCGCGGTTCGCACTTTGAGGACCTTCAACTACAACTATATATTTACCAGCATCTAAGCGGTTGCGATAAGGTAAAGCGTCACCACCACCAAAAACTAAACCGACTCCTCCACCTACAAATATGGCACCTAAAGCACCACTACCAGCACCTAATAATCCTCCAATAAAATGATTGCCGATTTCTCCAGCCCAAGCAAAGGTATTTAACCCAGTAATTAAGCTAAAAGTAAAACCAGCCACAAAACCAAACGGTACCAGCCAATAAGACATAAACTTTGCTTGCTTTTTAGCTTCTTCCTTGGGGTCAATTAAACCAAATTCATCAGCAGATTTATAGCCTCTACCAAGTATGGTACTTTTAATGCCCTTCTTTTCTAAGACAGTGTAAGCTTCTTCTGCTACCATCCTATCTGGGAATACTGCAACGAGATAATTCATCTATATAAAAGCTTTATTCTTGAAAATAATTTTGCTCTAATTAACAGCGTAGCAGTACTGTCAGCATCAATTATGTTTTTTAAAATCAATATTTTCTAATCTATACAATAAGCAGCAATTTCTACAAATGCGCTCTCAGCTTGCGAGCAGAAAGGAGGAAAGCTGACAAAACCGTCGATTGTACTGAGATAATCGATCTATTCTACTTGATTTGCTGGATTTGCATTTTAGGTTCCCTACTCCCTATTCCCTACTCCTTACTTTTAAACAGATAATCTACCTCAGACGCACGTTCAAATAAATTGTAGCGATCGCCAATGTAAGATTCAATTTCTTGAAAATATTTTTCGTTTAAACATTCAATTAACATATATTCGGGTCGATACTTATCAAAATCCAATCCTTGCAAAGCATTTAATTCAAAACCTTCGACATCGAGGGATAAAAAATCAATTTTAGATACATTTGCTTCATCTAAGATAGAAGTTAAAGTTCTAGCTGGAACCTTAATTTTGTAAGGGGTAAATCCCAATTTCCTTCCAGCGATCGCGACACGTTCGGCTTCAACTTGATCGTCATCAAAAGCACCTTTAACGAGGGACATTAAATGACCGTACATCATTTCAATTTCCGGCTCTGGGTAATCGGAAGAGACTAAAGCACAGTTAAAAACTTGTGAATTTGGTCTTTCTTTGACGCATTCTTGATAAAGATGAGGAATTGGTTCGATTAAAATTCCTTTGCAGTTTCTAAATCTTTCAAGATAATAAGTATTGCTTTCAGAAAAACCGTTATTTGCTCCAACTTCAATAAAAAAGCCATTTTGAGGTAGATATTTTTCGATTATGGAGCCAACTCCGCGACGATAAGGACGGGAATAGCGTTCGCTTCCTAAGAATTCAAAGAAATATCGGCGGTATTTGATGGTGGAATTTTTGAAGTTTTGATTGAGCATACAATTGTAATTTTGCCTATAACGGTATTTATAAATGTTATTTTCTACTTGTTTAATATTATTAGTAATTTTAATTCAATTATAAATTTATTTAATATATAGGAATTCTACTTGAATCTTGCTAAGTATACTTAGAATAAAACCTTTGTATAGCAGGCTTAGAGCTAAATTATTTTTTCAAAAATCAAATAGGAGTCCTATATTTGACTTAATTATAATGAAGCCTTTTTTATCTATGTTGTAAAAATGTTGCAACAGTTTTAGCATTTTGCGTAAAAGCTGTTAAAAGTGCTGCAAAAAGGATTATTATGCATTTTTTCATGAGTTTTATCTATGTAATTATCTGTATATTATTTTTTAAAAGAAAATATTCTATATACAAGTAATAACACAGATTAAATGGTGCGTTACGCGCTCCGCGATAACACACCCTACAAAACCTAAACCACCGCAACTTCAGGTACCGCACCTTGCATTTTGATAAAAGCATCTATC
This sequence comes from Rivularia sp. UHCC 0363, assembly GCF_034931125.1. NCBI lineage: Bacteria > Bacillati > Cyanobacteriota > Cyanophyceae > Nostocales > Rivulariaceae > Rivularia > Rivularia sp. UHCC 0363. The sequence continues at coordinate 39,656 of NZ_JAYGHM010000006.1, forward strand.
AAGGTTTGTAACTGGATGTCTGCTTTCATCACTGCTAAACCCCGCACGGTTACTTTACCGGGTGAATAAACAAACCGACTCATGAGATTTTGCGGTAACTTTTCTGCTAGCAATTTCCAAGCGGGTTCTTCCATTGGGGTTTCTAATACAATATGCTGCTTTCCTTCCGGTTTAATCCGACTAAATCCTAAATTCTTCGCTAATTGTTTCAATTCCATGACTCGTAAAAGTTGATTCGCTGACGCGGGTATGGTTCCGTAGCGATCGTTCCATTCTGCTGCAATTAACGCTAATTCTGATTTCGATTTCGCTACCGCTACCGCACGATAAGCGCTCATTTTTTGATCTAAATCGGGAATGTAATCGGCTGGAATCAACGCTGTCAAGTTAAGGTCAATTTGAGTATCGTCAACGGTGGGAATTTCTTGTCCGCGAATTTCGCGGATGGCTTCTTCAAGCATTTCCATGTATAAATCAAAGCCGATGACGTTCATTTGTCCCGATTGCTCTGCTCCCAATAAGTTACCGACTCCGCGAATTTCCATATCCCGCATTGCTAATTGATAACCGGAACCAAGTTGAGTAAATTCCTGAATCGCTCTCAACCTTTTGCGGGCTGCTTCCGATAATGACCTTTGTTTGGGATAAAATAACCATGCATGAGCTTGAATTCCCGCACGTCCGACACGTCCCCGCAGTTGATAAAGTTGCGCTAAACCGAACTTGTGCGCGTCTTCAATTAAAATCGTGTTGACTCGCGGAATGTCTAAACCCGATTCAATGATGGTCGTACAAATTAAAATATCTGCTTCCCCACTACTGAAAGAAAGCATGATCGATTCCAATTCGCTCGACTCCATCTGACCGTGCGCGATCGCAATTCTCGCACTCGGTATCATCTCTCGAATAAATGCCGATTTCTCTTCAATCCCCTCAATCCGGGGAACTACGTAAAAGACTTGACCACCTCGGTCTAATTCTTGACGTATTGCTGTCCGAATTGATTCGGAATTAATCGGTGAAAGATGAGTTTTAATTGGTCTTCTTGATGGAGGTGGTGTAGTAATCAAACTCATTTCCCGGATTCCCGACAAGGACATATACAAGGTACGGGGAATTGGTGTAGCGCTCAAAGTCAGTACGTCTACTTGAGTTTTCAAAGATTTGATTTTTTCTTTTTGATTGACCCCAAACCGCTGTTCTTCATCTACAACTAATAACCCTAAATCTTTAATTTGAACGCCTTTTCCTAACAGTTGATGAGTACCGACAACTATATCTAATTCACCAGTTGCTAAGCGTTTCTGAATATTCCGCTTTTCTTCAGCGGTACGAAAACGGTTGAGCAATCCCACATTTATCGGGTAAGGTGCAAATCGTTCTTTTAAAGTATGGTAATGCTGCTGAGTGAGAATTGTAGTTGGAGCAAGTAAAGCCACCTGTTTACCGGCAGTTACGGCTTTGAAAATCGCTCGAATTGCCACTTCGGTTTTCCCAAAACCCACATCACCGCAGACCAAACGATCCATCGGGCGATCGCTTTCCATATCTCGCTTGACATCTTGGGTTGCCTTCAACTGGTCGGTTGTAGGTTGATAGGGAAAAGAATCTTCCATCTCTTCTTGCCAAGGTGAATCCTGGGGATAGGTAAAACCCGTTTGTTGGGAACGTGCCGAATACAGCCTAAGTAAATCTACCGCTAACCTTTTAACAGTTTTACGGACTTTATTCTTGGTATTCTCCCAAGCCTTACCAGTCATATTGTTGAGTTGTGGTGACTGGTTGGTGCTAGTGCGGAAACGCGATAAAGCACCTACTTGGTCTGCTGCGACCCTTAACAATCCATCTGCGTACTTAACAACCAAATAATCGCGGGTTTCGTTATTCAGAGTCAAACTTTCCAGCTTCAAAAATTGACCCAAACCGTGATTTCGGTGAATCACATAATCCCCCTGACGCAGCTTATTAGGGTCAACTTGTTTAGAACTAGCCTTGCGACGCTTGCGGACGTAACCAGGAGTAGCGAGAGTATGCTGTCCGTAAAATTCCCGGTCGGTGACAACAACCAAACGATAAGTAGGTAAAATAAAACCTTCAAGTTCCGCAAGTCCGGAATACTTCAAAGCCACCGGAACGTGATTAATTTGTGACCTATCAATAGCTTGGAAATCGCGGGGATTAGGAATAAACTGCGCCGGACAATCGTGTTCCTGCAACAGCGAAACCGATCGCGAAGGTTGAGCCGAAATTAACCATACCGCAAAATTGCGCTCGCGTTCTTCTCGCAGCGTCTGGGCTAATTTCGCAAAAGCACGGGGAGTTACCGGAATCGAACGAGCTGCTAAATTAATCCCGTCATTCTCTTCAGATAATTCTGATAAATATAAAGTCTCAAAATTTGTCACGTCTTCCAGACATTCTTCCCAGAAGCGGTGAATTTTCGGAAGAATAGCAGAGGAAGCAGAGAAAGTAGAGGAAGAAATATTCTCCCCATCTCCCAATCCCCCTATCCCCCCCTTCTCCTTACGGAGACGCTTCGCGAACGGATTCACCACTTCTCTCAACGGAGGGAGACGACCCACGAGAGTGGGTTCACCATCTCCCTCTCCCCCCTTCTCTCTCCCTTCCCACTGCTCCTCGGCATTCTCCACCCAACGTAAGCTATGAGCGTAGCATTGCTCGGATTCGTCGATCGCGATTAAAGTATTTTCAGGTAAATAATCTAATAAAGAAGCAGGTTTGTCGTAAGCTACACCCAAAAATCTGCGGGTTCCTTCTAAAAGCCGTCCTGTTTCTAATTGTTCTTTTTCTACGGGTGAAAGATAATTTTCTACAGACGCTGTAAATTGCGTCTCTGAAATCAAAATAGGAGCAAAACTTGTAGGAGTAAGAATGAGCCGATCAATTTTATCTAAAGCAGAACGCTGAGTGGAAGGATCGAATTCGCGGATTTGCTCAATTTCATCGCCAAACCATTCCAAGCGTACTGGTAACTCAGAAGACACGGGAAACACATCCACAATATCACCGCGCCGACTCCAGGTTCCTTCCATTTCCACTAAAGGAACTCTTTCGTATCCTAAAGTCGCCATTTTTTCGGCAAACTGACCAAGATTAAATTCCATTCCCTTAGCGATATTTAAACAAAAAGGTTTAAATGCCTCTGGGGGTGGTAAATGTGGTTGTAAGGCTGCATGGGTAGCGATGACAGCCATTGAAGCAGAGGAACTATCCCCCACTGTAGATTGGATTAAATCGGCAAGAACCTGCATTTGACCCCAAGTCATTTCGGTTTCCGGGTCAAATGGTTCGTAGGGAGATGCTTCGGAAGTTGGATAGAAATGTATCGTTTTCCATCCCATTGCTTCCAACTGCGTAGTCCAGCGTCCGGCTTCTTCTAAAGTAGCGCATACCACAAACAAGTTCCGTTCCGAACTATTTGCTAACGCTGAAGCCACCAAACCTTTCGGTAAACGTGGAATCCCATTTAATCGTAATTCAGTTTGCGTTTTTAACTTAGAAAGAAGTTCGGTGGTGAGAGGGGAACGCCCCAAAGCACGCACTATGGAAGAAAAAGCCATAACGTTTACAGGTGGAGTAGCTCTTTAAAAGAATTTGCTGCATCCTTACGGATGAATACTATTAATGAAAATTTACAGTAAGGACTTAAACCCTCAATTAAGGTTAAAAATATACACTAGGAGACCTTTTAGCTGCATAAATTAAGGTATTTTTAAGTAAATTCGCCCTTTTCTAAAATACAGGTAAGAAGTCTTTTTGATGAATCCCTACCTTAACTATTTTAGAAGTGTCAACCGAAAATGTTGCTTTAAAAGTGTTCTTCCCTAGTAAAATTACGACTGACCCAACGAGTGAGTGATGAATAACGTGTGTTCCGTGTTCGGCGATAAATTTCTTAGTTGGAGGAAATTTTATGTATTTAGAGTCTTTTATTTTTACTCATTGGATGCTATGTACTTAAATCAAATTCAGCATAGTTGGCCGCTTTCTCAACGGCAATTTTAAGAATGTCCCCCAATCTCGAATTACTAATAATCTTTCTACTAATTTTCGCTAACGGCATATTTGTCATGTCAGAATTGGCGATCGTCTCGGCTCGTAAAGTCCGTTTACAGCAGCTTGCCAATCAGGGAAACATCAGAGCTAGAAGCGCTTTTGAGTTAGCTTCTGCTCCGACTCAATTCTTAGGTACGGTGCAAGTAGGAATAACTTTAATCACCGTTGTATCTGGTGCTTATGGGGAAGAAATTATTGCTGAAAGAATATATCCAATTTTAGATTTTATTCCTTTATACCAAATTCAGTTTGCTCGTGGATTAGCAGTATTAATAATTACTTTTTTAGCGATAATTTTGGGTGAACTCGTACCCAAGCGCGTAGCGTTAAATCATCCGGAGGCAATTGCTTCTATTGTTGCTTTACCCATGAAAGGCTTAATTAAAATTGCCTCTCCGATTGTTTTTATACTGAGTCTTTTTACAGATACAATAGTACGACTTTTGGGGATCAGACCTTCTACCGGACCACAAATTACAGAAGAAGAAATCAAGATACTAATCGAACAAGGTACTGAAGAAGGAACCTTTGAAGAAGTAGAACAGGACATGGTTGAACGAGTTTTTCGTTTAGGCGATCGCCCCATAAGTTCGTTCATGACACCGCGTCCAGAAATCGTTTGGTTGGACTTGCAAGACAGTCCCGCTCAGAATCGAGAAAAAATTATCGAAAATGGTTATTCGCGGTATCCAGTATGTCAAGAAGGGTTAGATAATGTATTGGGAATTCTTCCAGTAACCAGCTTATTGACTCGCTGTTTTACCGGGGAACAGATGGATTTAACTGTCGGATTGCGAGAACCAATATTTATACCAGAAAGCACCCGTGGTTTAAAAGTTTTAGAGTTATTCAAACAAACCATTAATCATGTAGCTTTAGTGGTAGATGAATATGGAGTAATTCAAGGATTGCTAACTCTTAATGACGTATTAATTGAAATTGTTGGTGATGTTCCTTCTGATGAAGAAGATGAGGAACCACAAGCAGTACAAAGAGACGATGGTTCTTGGTTATTAGATGGAATGTTAACGATGGATGAGTTTTTTGAACTTTTTGATATGGAAGAAATATCATCCGAGTCTCGCGGTAATTACCAAACTCTAGGGGGTTTAGTAATGAGTTCTTTAGGTCGTATTCCAGTTGCTACAGATAGTTTTGAATGGAAAGGAATGCGTTTTGAAGTTATGGATATGGATGGCAATCGCGTTGATAAAATTTTGGTAATACCGTTTATAAATGAATCAGTTAATTTAGAAGAATCTGAATAATTCGTAATAGCTAATCTCTTGACTACTACGAATTAAGTAGGTCGGCGTTGAAAATTGTAATTAGGACAAGGCAGCTTTGCTGTAGGGGTAAGGGTTTAAAGCTAATTTACATTTTGTTACATAGTTCTGTTTATTTCTGCCGACTTACTTACAGCGTGTTTTATTTCACAAAATTACATTTTACCCTTCTGCATTACTTGCTGAAGATGTTGACGAATCTCTTGGGCTTGATCCATATCAGCTTGACGTAACTTTTGGAACAGTTCTACGCAAGGCTGAGAATCCGCTTATTGTGCGTCTTTGATATAAGCATTATAAGCTGCCGCAAGAACTCACTTTAGAGCGAATTGTACATAATTGTATATTCTTGTCGATGAAATTGCCTTCTAAGACGTAACTCTGATTGCTTAAGCTTTGTTAGTTTTTTTACTATGAAAACATAAAAATCGTATTTATATTGAGAAAAAGCCAGAATTATATAAATTTGCTTTGTCAAAATTATAGCAATAAGTTTGATTCAATCAACACAGGGCAGAGCCTCCAAAAACTTCGTTATCAGCCGATACCTGGGAACCAGAACCAATTACCCATTACCAATTTACCATTCAAAAAAAACCCGCCAGTGACGGGTTTTAATAGAATTAAAATATCGGTCCAGGTTAAGTTTTAACTTGTCTATTCTCCTGATAATTATTGGATCTTCTTTCTTGATTACAACTTCCTGAAGACTCTTGATTGTCTTCACCGTAGATAAAAGGACAATATTTTGTATTTGCGCTGATACAGTCCATGTGTGGAGTTTTAGCGCATACCAACAGTAGTACACCCAAAATTATTAATAAACTACAAATTGATGCAACTTGAAATCCTGAGATTTCTAACGCACCATGAACGATGACTTCTCGCAGCAAAGATACAATCGTTACTTCTACAGCTACTCCAACTGCAATGCTATGCTCTTGTAGATACACCATTAATAGTCGAAATAACTCGACCAAAATTAAAATAAATAGCATTTTTGCAGTTACCTGCTGATAATCAACAGATTGCAAAATAGCGTAAAATATTCCCCATAACTGAATTACCATCACAGCGAACAAACAGAAACATAGAGAAATGACAATTAAGTCACAAAAAGTCTCCATATTGCTAACTATTCTATGCCTATCTAACCAGCGATTCCACAATAAAAATTGGCTTTTGGGACGTTTTTTCACAAACATAAACATAGGTTTCCAAGTGAACTACAGACCACACCAGCCATTGTTCAACCAATTCTTTTATTGTGACGTACCTTCTAGCAAGTTAGCAGCAGTATTGACAACTTTTTAGCGGGGAATTTGATAAGTAAAATTTTGTGCTTGTTGGATTAATTGTTCCGCACTATTTGCCCATTGAGGATTATTTTGTGCCAAGAATAAATCCCTAGAGTATTGCAATACACGCATAGCCTCCGCATATTGTTTAAGCTGTATAAATGCTAATCCAGCACCGTAATAAGCGCTGGGATAATTACGATTAGCATCGGCGGATTTTCTAAATGCTTCTAAAGCTTCTTTGTGTTTACCTTGGCTATATAAAATTGAACCAATATTATAATAAGCTTCCGGATATTTGGGATTAATCTTGACTGCTTCATTAAAAGCATTTATCGCTGGTTTGAGTTTGCGTTGTTGTAGATAGCATAATCCAATTTGATAAGCTGGCTCTGGTGCTTTCTCACTATATTTAATTGCCCTTTTAAAAGACTTTACTGCTTGATTGCAATCTTCTTTTTGCTGATATAATAAACCCAAATTGTAATAGGCAACTCCTAATTTTGGATCGATTTCTAAGGCTCGCTGTAAATAGCTTTCGGCTTGAGCAAAATTATTTCCTTCTAACAGAGAACCACCTAAATTTGCATAAGCTAAGGCAAACTTGGGGTCAACTTGGGTTGCTTGATAAAAAGCATCCGCTGCTGGTTGTAATTTTCCTGCTTGTCGTAACGCTAATCCTAAATTGTAATGTGCTGGTGCTAAAGATGGTTCAAGCTGAATTGCTTGGTTAAAAGCTGCGATCGCATCATCGACTCTTCCCATCTGAACCAACTGCAACCCCTGATTTAAGTAGGTTGTAGCGCTTTCACGAGCGTATTGCGCTAGCTTTTGCGGAACGGGGTCAAATTGATATAGATCGACTTGATTAGCTTTAGCGGGAGCTATGCTCGCACTTAACAAGATTGCACTCAAAAACCCAGTCAACCGATATTTATCAAGTATTTTTTTCATGGATTTTCTCCCTTATAATGCTTTTGTCTGACGCTTCCACCTGCTACAACTAGATTTGTTTGCGAAAAGTTTAATTTTATATATAAATGTTCTGTTTCTTTGCTGAACTTAGAAAAATTTTACAAGATAATTACAATACTTGTAGTGGTCTAGAGACTCAATAGGATGAAATTCAGCGGATTGTTAATCATTTAAATAAGCCAACATAGTGCGGAGTGAACATCGCTACACCGCAAAGGAGGTTTTTATGACTCAAAAAGTTAGAACGAGTTTGCATTCAATTGCGATCGTCGGTTCTTATTTAAGCGGAAAAACTACGCTAGTAGAAAGTTTATTGTTTGTTACCGAAGCGATTTCTCGCAAAGGTAGCGTTAAGGATGGTAACACGATTGGGGACAGTTCTGCACAAGCGCGAGAGCGTCAAATGACTGTGGAAGTAAGTGCTGCTAGTACAGAATACCAAGACGTTCGCTTCACCTTTATTGATTGTCCCGGTTCTGTAGAATTTGCCCAAGAAACATACAATGCTCTGATCGGTGTTGATGCTGCAATTGTTGTCTGCGAACCTATCGCTGAGAAGGTTTTAACTTTAGCACCATTGTTTAAATTTCTCGATGATTGGGAAATTCCTCATTTGGTGTTTGTGAACAAAATGGATCAAGCAAATATCCCTGTTTCAACTGTCTTTAACAGGCTTAAAGCTGTTTCCAGTCGTCCATTAGTAGCGCATCAATATCCTATTTTGCAGGGAGAAAACTTAATTGGATTTATCGATTTAATCAGCGAAAAAGCATATCATTATCATCCCGGTACTGCTGCTGATACAATTCCTTTTCCCAAAGAACTTAAACAAGAAGAACACGCTGCTAGGGAAGAAATGCTCGAAATCCTTGCAGATTTTGACGACCATTTACTTGAAGAACTTTTAGAAGATATTCAACCCAACCAAGAGGAAATTCTCAAAGATTTAAAGTTGGATTTTGCTTCAGATTTAGTTGTACCCGTATTCTTCGGAGTTGCTGAGCTTGATTATGGAGTGCGTCCCCTGTTAGAAGCGTTATTAAAAGAAGCTCCCGACCCTGAAGCTACTGCAAAACGTCGTTTAAGTAATTTAAGCAAAAATTCCGATCCTATTGCTCAAGTATTAAAAACTTACTATACCCCCCAAGGCGGTAAACTTTCTTTAGTACGGGTATGGCAAGGAAATATAGCTGAAGGAATGACTCTCAATGGGATTCGCGCTGGTAGTATGTATCGCTTGATGGGACAACATCAGGAACACGTAAATACAGCCTCATCCGGCGAAATTGTTGCTTTAACTCGTCTCGATGGTATTAAAACTGGCGATACTTTAACTACATCTCAGGTGGAATTACCCAGAGTCGAACAGCTTGAACCAGTTTTCGCTTTGGCTATAGTCCCTGGAAAACGTGATGATGAAGTTAAATTAAGCGGTGCGCTAAATAAATTATTGGAAGAAGACCCCGCTTTAGCTTGGGAACAACACGGTGACACCCACGAAGTAATCCTTTGGGGACAAGGGGAAATTCATCTCCAAGTAACCCTTGACCGATTGCGGTGCAAATATAACTTACCAATGTCTACCCACTTACCCCAAGTACCTTATAAAGAAACCATTCGCAAAACAGCTTCATCAGTCCACGGACGTTACAAGCATCAAAGTGGTGGACATGGACAATTTGGGGATGTCTACCTTAACATTCAACCTCTACCTAGAGGAGAAGGTTTTAAATTTGGCGAAAACGTCGTTGGTGGTGTAGTTCCCAAGCAATATATTCCCGGTGTAGAAATGGGAGTGCGAGAATCTTTAGAACGCGGACCCTTGGGTTTTCCCGTAGTAGATGTATCGGTAACTCTGACAAACGGTTCGTACCATAACGTCGATAGTTCCGAACAAGCTTTTAAATTAGCTGCAAGACAAGCAATGCATCTAGGAATGTTGGAATGTCAGTCTACGCTGCTAGAACCAATTGTTCGTTTACAGGTAAAAACACCTAGCGAATATACCTCTAAAGTCCTGCAACTATTAAGTGGTAGACGCGGACAAATTTTAGGTTACGAACCTATGACAAGTTGGCAAGGCTGGGATAACATTACCGGATACCTACCCCAATCGGAGATGCACGACTTGATTGTAGAATTGCGATCGCAGACTTTAGGGGTAGGTTCTTTTGATTGGGAATACGACCATTTACAAGAAGTACCTGACAAACTTACCGATAAGATTCTTGCTAGTAATGGGAATGGTAAATGAATTTTAGATCCGTCAATAGATATTAGATTGTTTTTGTTACCGGAAATTGATTCCTGGTAACAATTTTTTTTAGGGTGTGTTATCGCGGAGCATAACGCACAATAATAACAAAATAATTTTTTCCAAACTATAAGTAATTCAGCTTTAATTAAAAACTTGTGCATCTATTAAGACTGATTAAACCTTAAATTCAAATTCATAAAAGCATAAACAGGAGCAGATATATATGTAGTAGTCTCTAAACTAATTATTAAAAAAATATCATGGGTTTCATTGTTTCCCTCCTAACTACCCTAATTGCAACTCTTGTTTATTTAAATTCCGGTAAAATAGCTGATAACAGAAATCGCTTAGCGGTACGTACAATTGCTGCATTAATTGCTATTGTTGCAATAATTGCTTCTATTGCTAGAGGTTTAGTAATTGTTCCTCCGGGTAATATTGGAGTTACGAATTTATTCGGTAGGGTTTCTGATAATAGTCTCAATCCCGGCGTGAATTTAGTTAATCCTTTCGCAAAAGTTCTTAATTTTTCAACTCGCTTGAAGGATATTAAGGAAAACGTAGATGCAAGTTCCCAAGAAGGTTTGAACCTTAATATTGATGTTAGCTTGCAATACAAACTTGACCCACAAAAAGCCTCAACTGTATATAAAACAATTGGAACCAGCGAAACACAATTGATTATTTCTCGATTTCGCTCTACTATCCGTTCCATTATTGCCCAATATCCAGCAAACGCTATCTACTCTATCAAACGTCAAGAAGTTGCTCGTCAAATAAACGAACAACTTACCCAGGAATTATTACCTCTAGGTTTCGTAGTTGAAAAAGCGTTGTTACGAAATGTTAAAATGCCAGATACAATCCAAACAGCAATTCAAGAAAAGCTTAAAGCCGAACAAGAAAACCAGCGGATGAAATTCGTTCTGGAAAAACAGCGTCAAGAAGCCGAACGTAAACGGATTGAAGCCAAAGGTATTGCAGATTCTCAGAAAATTATATCCGACGGACTTACAAATAAAATATTGCAGTTGCGGACAATTGAAGCCACAGAGAAACTAGCTCAATCTCCTAACTCCAAAATTATCGTTGTTGGTTCGGGTAATAGTGGAGTTCCTATTTTATTACAAGAATCGGCAAGCACAAAGCCTTAAAGCAATTGTCTAACGCACGGGAACAAAACCAGCTTCAGCGATCGCCTTTTGTCCTTCCGAAGTCAGCAACAATTCAGTATAAGCGTCTCCAATCTGCTCTTCCCTACCGTTATTCTCTTTGGTGAAAAATCATGGCAAATAAATTTGCTCGTGTCAAAATTCTATAGAGCTAAAATAGACGGGGCTATCTTTTTCCCGCGCTATTTTAGGTATATTAAGACTTTCATAGTTGTTAACCAGACTTCAATGCCTGCTAACTATTCAAAAACCGAAACTTTTATAATCTAAAATCTTTATGGAATATTCACAATCTTGGTATATTATCAAGCGCTCAACCGAAAAATGCGAAATCGTCTCCAGTGAACCAGCACCTGAAGACGATACAGAGATTATAGAAAAGTGGGGACCTTTTACAAAGGAAGAAGCCATATCCCGTCGTATAGGATTAATTAGGACGGGAAAATGCCAGCCAGTTTGAATTAGCAGTTAAAAGTTAGGAATTAAGAGTTGAAAGTTGTTTTCAAGAGAAGAGTAATTTCCTTCTGGCACATAAATAATAAAAATGCTTCTCTACAAGCCAATACAGCTAACTACCTTCTTCCTAACTCATCACTCCTAATTCTTAATTCTTAACTCAAAACTACTTTTTCTCCGCTCTAACATTGCCTTGTGCCGCAATTTCTTTTTTCAATTGTTCTATGGCTTTGGCAAATTGAGGATCTTTCAAGGTCGCTAGTTTATCGCGTTCCTTGAGCCACAAATTCTGCCGCTGCTCGTCGCTCAAATCGACCTTGAAATCTGGTTTAATCCCGGATTTATTAATATCTGCACCGCTAGGAGTGTGATATTTGGCAATCGTTACTGCAACTCCGGAACCATCATCAAGGGGACGAACTGACTGCACTAAACCTTTACCAAAAGTTTTACTACCTACTAAAACAGCACGTTTATTATCCTGCAACGCACCGGAAAGAATTTCACTTGCGCTAGCACTTCCTTGATCCACCAAAACGACTAATGGTTTTTCCGTAAGCGAGCGTCCATTTGCTATCTCTTTCTCTTCCCCTCCCTTACGGTCAATTGTGGAAACAATCGTACCTTCCTTGAGCCACATCCGGGCAATTTCGATGCTAGAGAATAACAAACCGCCTGGATTATTACGTAAATCTAACACGTATCCATCAACCTTCTTCTTCTCTAAGCCTGTAATAGCATCGCGCATTTCTTTTGAAGCATTAGCGCTAAACTGCTTGAGACGAATATAGCCAACTTTACCCGCAGGAGTTTGTTTTACCGAAGCTTCAACCGGATGGATTTCGATTTTCGCTCGCGTAACAAGATAGTCTTTTTCTTTTCCACCACGGGAAATAGTCAACCTAACTTTACTTCCCGGTTCACCTCGGATTAAGGTTACGGCTTCGCTAGTATCCATCCCCTTGGTACTTTTACCATCAATTTTAACGATCGTATCTTTTGCCAAGATACCAGCGTTAAAGGCTGGAGTACCTTCCAATGGTGCAATGACAGTCAACTTCTTAGTTTCCTCGTCAAGACCGATGGTGATCCCAACACCAGTGAGTTCTCCAGAAGTATCCACCTGCATATTCTGGAATTCTTTGGGGTCCATGAATCGGGTATAGGGGTCATCCAGCTTTTTGAGCATTTCCCGGATCGATTTGTAGGCTTGCTCTTTGTTCGTGTAGGACTTATTTAAGTACTCTTTACGAACAGCCTGCCAATCTACCTGATTAAATGTACCATCTACGTATTGGCGGTAAATAATTTGCCAAACTTCATCTACTATCTCTTTAGGACTTTCTTTAAATAAGGCCTGTCCTTGTGAATGGATGCCAAAACCCGCGACAGCGATCGTTGAAAGCGTCAGGGCCGTAGCACCTAAAACAAGTCTACTTCTTGTAATCACCATATTACAGCTGTGCCAGACTGAATTTACATAGTCAGTATGCTCAATCTAACACAGCCTACTACTGTACAGACCGAGCATAATTTGTTATTTCGATAAATTTTTCACTTAATCCGGCTAGCTTTGCGAAACAACACAAAACTAGCGGTTTCTTTTAAGAAGGTTCAACCCAACGTTCATCGGCTTTAATCAAGTTTATCAATTCCTCCACGCCTTTATCTTCAGGAACCTTCTTAATTTCTTCTCTCCCCCTGTAAAGTGATATGAAGCCGGGAGTCTTGCCAACATAACCGTAATCAGCATCAGCCATTTCTCCGGGACCGTTGACAATACAACCCATAACTGCAATATCTAATCCCGTGAGATGGTTGGTTGCTTCGCGGACTTTGTGCAGCACTTCTTCTAAATTGAATAAAGTGCGACCGCAGGAAGGACAAGCAACGTATTCTACCATCGTTTTACGCAATCCCAAAGCCTGCAAAATACTGTAGCAAACTGGAATTTCTTTTTCCGGTGCTTCGGTCAGGGACACGCGAATTGTATCGCCAATTCCATCGGCGAGCAAGGTGGCAATGCCAGCGGTAGACTTAATGCGTCCGTATTCCCCGTCTCCAGCTTCCGTAACTCCTAAATGCAAAGGATAATCCATACCCTCATCATCCATTCGTTGAGCCATCAACCGATAAGCAGCCAACATTACCGGCACTCGTGAAGCCTTCAGTGAAATTACGATGTTATGAAAATCTAAGGATTCACAAATGCGAATAAATTCCAACGCCGATTCTACCATCCCTTCAGGAGTATCCCCGTAGGTAAACAGCATTCGTTCGGCAAGGGAACCGTGGTTTACCCCGATTCGCATAGCTTTTCCTTGGTCGCGTAGGGAAACAACCAAAGGTTTGAGAGTTTCGGCAATTTTATCGCCAATTTCGTCAAATTCAGAGGTCGTATACTCAGTTCGATTGAGTTCTGGCTTTTCAAATACGTACAAACCCGGATTAATCCGTACTTTTTCAATATGCTTGGCAACTTCCAAAGCAATTTTCATCCCGTTATGATGTACGTCGGCAACAATTGGCACATCCTGGTAAGTTTGCTTTAACTTTTGTTTAATTTCAGCTAAAGCTTTAGCATGAGCCATACTCGGTACGGTGACTCGGACAATTTCGCAGCCGATTTCATGTAAGCGACGAATACCAGCCACGGAACCGGCAATATCGAGAGTATCCTCATTAATCATCGACTGCACCACCACGGGGTATCCTCCCCCAATGGTGACATCTCCGACCCTTACAGGACGGGTTTCGCGCCGCTTAATAGTGGTTTCAAAAGCGGGAGTCGTAGACGCGCTAGTTGTTGGTGTTGGCAGGGTTTGCATAACCTGTTTAGGTAAAATTCTGTAGCGAAGATATCAAATTTTCAAACATTCTGTTTTTTAGATTGCCACAATTAAGGCGGTTTAGATGTTAATTTTCTTGGAAAAAAGCTAATAATTTAGAATATAGCGGTTTTAATATAGTTAATTAAATAGCTACCTAGATATAAACTATACAGCAAATACTTTGAAGGATGATTATATTTACTATTTACCACTCGGATATCTAGCGAGCGAGACTATATAGCGAGCGAGACGCTCGCACTACAAGATAAAAAATAATAATTGTAGAGACGATCGCCTTGTAGAATTACTCACTTTGAGCCTTCAACAGCCACCGCTTGCGGCTCATACCTATCGCTACATTTAAGATTTTATAGCAACCTTACCGACTCCAGAAGAAATCGCTAATTTTCGTCCCACTCCTGAAATGCAAAACCGTTTGCGCCTTCTTTTAGAACGTAGTAAAGCAGGTGATATAAACGAACAAGAAAGTATGGAGCTTGATGAATATGAGCGGATTGAATATTTAGTAATTATGCTAAAATCAGGTAATTTAAAGAATATCGAAAGTCTTCGTAGTCTTCGTAGGTTGGGTTGAGGAACGAAACCCAACATAGCTTTTTCATAAATTGTTAGGTTTCACTTCTTTCTACCCAACCTACAAACTATAAAATTAAATAAAAAGATGTTCATATTAAGCTGTATATCTATTAGTAAACTTACTTAATAACTGTCAAACTATAATACGTGAATACGCAAATTTCCCCTTGAAAATAAAATTTATATCCTGCCAAAATCTATACAAAGGGTATATTCGGGAATATTAATGCGTAATAATCTCAACTTAAAGACAGTGGTGCAGAATCGTATTGGTAGTGTTATCAGATTTATGATGACAAGCTCCGTTGCTTGCTTCACAGCAACTTTATCAAATTGGATGGACTATCAATACTACTGGAATGGAACTATATATCGGACTCAAACCGTTGATTTCAATATTTTATCTCACACGTTACCCACTAAACTATCTTATGCATTGCAAAAAAAAGACCTTGATGAGTTACAAGAAACTTTAAATAGTAGTTATGGTTTTTTTGGATTAGTTGTAACTGATTGTAGAATAGAAGAAAAAAATTGTCTTAATCAAAAAATTTTATATTCAACTAAATCATATAGAAGCTGGAAGACACAACTTAAGCCCGAAGATTTGTTACTGTATCCGTATGACTTATTAAGAAATCCACCTCCTCTATTAACTGAATCAAAATATGATAGTCCTCGTACTGAAGAGCGAACTGATACTGGCAAGGAAAACGCCGGAAGGATTATAGGAAGAGTATATTACATACGAGGTATTTCCCCGAGTTTCTTAGAAGACTATCAACGTTGGGTAAAAAAACCTTTGAGTACAAGTGGAGCGCATAAAGATTATTCTTTAACAATGGCTCTTTTTTTAGTAGGAGGGTTTGCTTCGTGGATTATTATCGAATTTTTGATTTACAAACGAAAAATTCAAGAGCAATTACACCAAAATAAATTAGAACATACAGATAAACAATATAAAAAGTTATTGTATCAGTTCAAGCAAGAGCTAAAGCGTAATCAGAATAAACAGGAAGAAGTTTCCCTTCAATTACCAGACCAACAACGAAAGATTGATGAATTACACCATCATAATCAAATACTCATACAACGAATTTCTAAATTAAATAATGATTTAAATAGTCAATCAAGCAATCAAAATAATAAGTTAGAAGAATTAAAACTATTAAAAAAACAACTTTTAGAATCTCAGCAGAGGGAATCAGAAGCAAAAAATAATGTTAACAATTTTTATTCATTAATTAACGATTTAAAGCAAAGAGAAAAGAGCAACATTCAACGAATAAAAACTTTAGAGCAGCAATCATCACAATTAAAAAATCTAAATGCTTCTCTAATAACTTTAGAACCTAATGGACAAGATTTAGATATTACACAATTACGAGACGAATTAGGAATGGAGAATATTTTAAACGAAGGTGTAATTAAAAGTATATTTTATCGTGACCGCTATTTATTTGGTAAAGGAGCAAGTATACTTGCTAATATTTTGACAGGGAATTGGCTTAAATCAACATCATATATAAAAATCAAAGTACTTGAAAAAGATAATACGCCTGCTCATTTACGTAAATATGAATTAGAAAATTGTCTCAATCAATTTACTAATAAAGGAATTATTGTAAAGGTTGAAGTTCAACCTCTAAGTTGTAGAGATTATTTCGATCATGCACGACTGCTAGAAATTGAAAGAACAGATGGTCAAAAATACCAAATTATTTTTGACCAAGGAATGGATTTCATACAATTTAACCTATCTAGCAATACATATAGTATAAAAACGCCTACATATTTAACAATAATCAAGCAAAATTAAACTTAAATATAAAAATGAACCCCCAACTCCCCATTCCTCCACATTTCAACCCTGCAAAAGTCGGCGAAATATGGCGGGTACCTTACCAACAACGCTCCACCGAAGCTGAAGCATGGGCAAAACAACACGATATCAAACCCGCATCGCAAGATAAAAGCCGGGTTTGTCTGCTGTTAATCGATGTGCAAAACACTTTTTGTATTCCCGATTTTGAATTATTTGTTGGTGGCAAGTCGGGGAAAGGTGCCGTAGAAGATAACGTGCGTCTGTGTCAATTTATCTATCGTAATTTAAGTGAAATTACCACAATCGTACCTACGATGGATACTCACACGGCAATGCAAATTTTCCATCCGGTATTTTGGGTAAATTCCGCAGGGGAACATCCGATTCCTTCGGCTACTAATATTGTTCCTGATGATATTGATAATGGTAATTGGCAGGTTAACCCAGCGGTTAGCTTCAGTTTGGGATATGACTACGAATTTTTAGAAAAATACGCTTATCACTACGTCACAAAACTCACCGACAACGGTAAATATCCCCTCACCGTTTGGTCTTATCATTCCATGTTGGGTGGAATCGGTCATGCTTTGGTTTCCGCTGTGGAAGAAGCGATATTTTTTCACTCCATCGCTCGCAACTCTCAAGCACAATTTGAGATTAAGGGGAATAATCCTTTAACTGAAAATTATTCGGTATTAAGTCCGGAAGTATTACAAAGTTTTGATAATCGTGCGATCGCAGAAAAAAATAGTCGTTTAATTAAACAGCTTCTAAATTTTGATCGAGTCATCATTGCCGGACAAGCCAAAAGTCACTGTGTAGCTTGGACGATTGATGATTTATTAACAGATATTAAGCAAATAGATATTAATCTTGCCAAAAAAATCTATCTCCTCGAAGATTGCACCTCACCAGTGGTAATACCTGGAGTTGTGGATTATACGGAACAAGCCGACGCTGCATTTAAGCGATTTGCAGATGCGGGAATGCGGGTGATTAAGGTTAAAGGTTAGAGGTTAAAGGTAAAGGTTAGGAGTTATGAGTGAGGAATTATAGAAATTTGGATTTTGGATTTTATATTAGCCCACGAAGGTGGGCTTTGCTTGTGTAGCCCCAGACTTCCAGTCTGAGGGCTATTTCTATTAATTATTAATGCTTACCTCCAATGCCCAATTCCCAATGCCCCATGCCCAATTACTTTAAATACTCAGAAGGATCTTTCGCTACCCAACCCAGAGACGAACTGGAACGTATTTCAAAGTGAAGATGAGGTTGCTTGACAGTTGGTGTTCCGGTGGCTCCAACGGTTCCTAATAAGTCGCCTTTATTTACTTCCTTACCGACGCTAACTTTGATATCCTGAAGATGGGCATAGCGGCTTTGCAGTCCGTTGCTGTGATTGATTATGACTAAGTTGCCATAAGAACCTTGCTTCTCGGCAAATACTACTACTCCTTTACCAACTACTGTTACCGAGGTTCCAGGTTGTGCTGACAAATCTATACCGCTGTGGAAGAAAACATCACCGTTACTCGGATTTATTTGCCATCCGTAGGGGAAAGCCACAGTAGCTTTTTCTGGTAACGGATACCCAGTTAATTTATTAGAATTGGAAACAGTATCGAGTACGTTCGATTCGGCTTGAGTCGAATTTGGTGATTTCTTCAGTTCTGGAACAAAAACGACTTGAGGATTTTCTTGACAACCATTGATTTCAAAAAGCGCATCGACACGGATTTTGTGTTTTGCTGCTATTTCTCGTAAAGTTTGTCCCCTAGGCACTTTTTCAACAATGCCATCATAAGGAGGGATGATTAAATTTTGACCTACAGTAACTTTACCGTTACGTATTGTCGGATTCATGCGGATAATAGTTGCAGGAGTAATATCATAACTTTGAGCTATGGTTTCTAAAGTTTCTGCTACTGCTACTTGGTGACGCACAAATCGCTCCAAGGCTGGAGTTGGACATCTTTCTTCTGACTGCGCGGCAGCTAAGTTAGGGAATGTAGATATTAACCCAAATATACCGACCAAACTATAAAACAAGACTGAACAAGAACGAAAGCTCATGTATATAAACAATGATAAGTTTATTTATAAGTTATTTTAAATACTTAGTAGCTTAGCAATTGTCAATTTACAATTATGTCACGAAGCCGCACCGCTAACGGTGAATGTGCCACTCTAAGCTATGCAATTTATTAATTTATCAACCATAATTAAGCTACGGACTTATTTTTGAAGTTAATATTTTATTATAAATCCAAAATTCCAAAATTGATTGATTCCGATTAATCTTAATATTCAAAGCTATTTTTTTATTTTTTTGTTTTCACGTTTATTCGTCAACTGATTCATAAGTTGAATACACTTATAAATTAGCATCTGCATTGCTGTCTTTGAGCGTTATAGTTATGAAGTTATCTGTAAAGCAACTGGCTGTTTCCCTTTCTTTACTGGCAATCGGTGGTGGTGCAGGTCTATTTGCAAGCCGCTTTTTATTGCCACAAAGTCCCTCTTTTCATGATTTCAAAAATGTTACAGTAGCTTTACCTCCAGAAGCTGTTATCAACCGTCCGATAGGAGAATCTGGTGGCAGTAATGAAGGTGGTGAAATGAATTTTATTGCTACCGCAGTACAAAAAACTGGATCTGCGGTAGTACGAATTAATGCTACTCGTAAAGTAGCAAATCCGATATCAGACGCATTAAAAAATCCTCTCCTGCGCCGTTTTTTTGGAGAAGATGAACAACCATTTCCTCAAGAACGAATTGAGCGGGGTACCGGATCTGGTTTTATATTAAGTGACGATGGAAAATTGTTAACTAATGCTCACGTAGTATCAGATACAGATACCGTACAGGTAACGCTCAAGGACGGTCGCACTTTTGAAGGT
Organism: Rivularia sp. UHCC 0363; assembly: GCF_034931125.1. Lineage (NCBI taxonomy): Bacteria > Bacillati > Cyanobacteriota > Cyanophyceae > Nostocales > Rivulariaceae > Rivularia > Rivularia sp. UHCC 0363. Next base: position 59,330 of record NZ_JAYGHM010000006.1, read on the forward strand.
AAAGTAGTTGGTGTTGATAAAGTCACAGATGTGGCTGTGGTGAAAATTCCTGCGTCAAAATTACCCAACGTCAAAATAGGAAGTTCTCGAAACTTGATTCCGGGACAATGGGCGATCGCCATTGGTAATCCCTTGGGTTTAGATAATACTGTGACAATTGGAATTATTAGCGCTACTGACCGTACCAGCGCTCAAGTAGGTGTTCCAGATAAGCGAGTTAGCTTTATACAAACTGATGCGGCAATTAACCCCGGAAATTCTGGCGGACCTTTACTAAATTCTAAAGGTGAGGTAATTGGTGTTAATACGGCGATTCGCGCCGATGCACAAGGTTTAGGGTTTGCAATTCCCATCGAAACTGCGGCTCGTATCGCGAATGAATTATTTTCTAAAGGAGAGGTACAACATCCATTCCTTGGTATCGAAATGGTGGATTTAACTCCTGCTAAAAAAAAGCAGCTCGATCAAGAAACATCGCTGCAATTGAAGCAAGAAACTGGCATTTTGGTTAGAAGAATTACAGATGATTCCCCTGCAAAAGAAGCTGGACTACTTCCTGGGGACATTATTGAAAAAATTAACAAAAAACCCGTCAAATCTTCTGCACAAGTACAAAAATTCGTTGAATCTTCAACTGTAGGAGATATTTTGCAAATTCAAATTAAACGGGATGGTAAGCTGCAAACTTTTAAAGTCCAATCCGGCGTTTATCCCTCCCCATAGTTAAATAATAAAGGGCATGGGGGGTTAGGGATTGGGCATAGTTGGTAATTGTTTTGCCAGAACCTTACTTACCACCGATCGCAATTTTTGATTTTCAGTTCAGAGAAATAGTTAGGAGCTAGGAGGAAGGTTAAGATACTGCCTCAAGTTATCGCAATTTATAGTCATAACCAGATAGCAATGAATCAATTAACGCTTCTTCGCTCATAACTATTTACTCCTATTAATCCTATTTACTAGTTAAATTATCCAAATTCATCCTTTGTTCCATTTGGCGCAGGAAATACCCCGTCATCATTGCTGAAGCTAAGAGTCCAGCCAGATTATCCCTGTCTGTTGTCACCTGCACATTAAAATTTGGTGGGGGTAACATTCCCACAAGCCCTTGGACGTTTTGCGAAATGATTTGTTTAATTTCGGGGCTGACAGACTGGGCTACCCGTGCTAAAACCTCGGGAGGTTGATGTTCAAGATATTTAAGCAACTGATTGGGATTTTCCTCAAGGTTGTCAAAAATATTTTGATTCGGGTGTTGGTCGAAGTTGTCATTCAAAAAGTCGGGGTCAAACACCATTGGCAATTTATTCGCTGAGTTGCTAATCCTACTCTAAACCATACTTTGAGCATGAGACACCTTGACCGTGCCGGAATAATGCGGTAATTAGAATTTTCTGTTTCCAGGGATATAGGAGACTATATTGCAGTGTTACTAGGCATCCTAGCTATTTGTAGTCAAGAAGTTAATTTAATCGCAAATTATATTTACTTTAAAAAAGTTTTACAAGTTTTACCGTTTTATGCGCTTTCCGCAGTTGCAATCGTTGCCGACTCTAACTCTAATTCGAGTTGTCGTTCCTGCTTGATATTAGAAAAAGGTTGGGGTAATTGGTCTATTTGAAAATATTGATGAAATTTGGGGGTGACTTGCAGCGAGAATGAGCGAGAATCGCCATTACGTCGTTTGCGGACAAAACCTAGCTCTACCAGTTCCGGAACGTGTTGATAAGCCCCCGAACCGCGTAGATTGATTAAATCACTTTGCAGCATCGGACTGTTAAGAGCGATCGCAGCCAAAGTTCTTAATGCTCCCACACCTAATTCCACAGGAATCATCGTTTGTACCAACTCATGAAAATCCGACCGCAATTGTAGACTATAGCCCTGCGGCGTTTCAATCACTTCCAAAGCGCTATCTCGACGAGCATATTCATCAATTAATTCGATTATCCCTTCCTCTGCCGTGGTGCGATCGCACTTTGCATAATCAGCTATCTCACCGATTAACAAGGGTTTCCCCTTCAAGTACAGAATCGCTTCTATCTTTGAGGCCTCTACAGTCATGAGTTCTTTATCCAGTTTCAATTAATCGCAATGGACAATCCACAACTCAAGAAAACAAACTACAAGCAAGTTGGCACGGATAATACCATTTTATTAAATAAATGTCAATTTTAATTGGGAATGGGAATGGGTATGAGATTTTAGATTTTGGATTGTGAATTACGAGTTAGAAGTTATCTACTTGCCTTATCCCTTTGTGTTTCAATGTTCCCTACTCCTAACTCCCAACTCTTAACTCCTAACTCCTAACTCCCTACTCCCTACTCTTCAAAATAAATTCTGCGATCGCTAAATCCTGGGGAGTGGTAATTTTTAAATTAGTTTCTTCTCCCTGGACTATGGACACTTTTAGTCCGCATTTTTCAAATAAAGCAGCGTCATCGGTGACTTGCCAACCAATCTTCACAGCTTCTGTATGACATTGTTTTAATAATTTGACATTAAAGCCTTGAGGAGTTTGTGCGGCCCACAATTGCCGTCGGTCGGGTGTTGATTGAACTATATTATTTTCATTGACAATTTTAATCGTGTCTTTCACTGGAACTGCGGCAATCAAACCGTCAGTACTTTTAAGAGTTTCGGCACACGAATCAAACAAATTTGGCGTAGCAAGACATCTTGCTCCATCGTGAATTAATACTTGCTCTGCTTGAGATGGCAATGCCCGCAAACCATTGTAAACCGATTCTTGACGAGTAGAACCACCTTGGATCAATTTTACTGGTTTGTTTAACTTCAACTGACCGATAATTTTCTCAAAGTCTTGCCAGTCATCCGGTTGAGAGATTATCCCAATCCAACTAACATGATTAGCTGCTGTCGCTGCTTGGATAGTCCAGCCAATTATCGATTGTCCCAGCAAATTTAATAGCAGTTTATTCCGGTCACTGTTCATTCTTCTACCGCTTCCTGCTGCGGGAATTAATACATACACTTTAATAATTCCTCGATTTAAATCAATAATATTTTTTATCGAACTTCGGGGGATGAGAGGATGGGGACAAGGGGACAAGGGGACAAGGGGACAAGGGGATAGGGGGATAGGGGGAAAGATTCCTAATCTAAAATCTAAAATCCAAAATCCTATAACTCCTCACTCCCAACTCCTAACTCCTAACTCCTAACTCCCAACTCCCAACTCCCAACTCCTAACTCCTCACTTACAATCCAAAATCCCATGCTCAATTCTCAATTCCCAATTCTTAATTGCAAATTGTCTCCCTATCTTCCCTTAAAATAAATAGCCAGTAAGCGTAAATAAATAATATGCGAATAGTAGCCCTTGTCCCTGGTGGAATAGGCGAACAAATTCTATTTTTTCCGACCCTAGACAATCTCAAGCGGAAGTATAATACATCTCGCATTGATGTGGTATGTGAACCTTCCTCTAAGGCTGCTTACCGGGTAAGTAAGTCTGTAGACGATTTACTAGCGTTTGATTTCAAAGACCGTAACAGTATGGCTGATTGGGGTAACTTGATCGGTACAATCAGAGATCGCGAATATGATATTGCGATTACCCCATCAACAAGCTGGTTGAATGGCTTGATGCTGTGGTTGAGTGGTATCAACACGCGGGTTGGTTTTAAGGGAGATAGTTCTTTATTTTTTAATCGTGTTGTACCCCAAAACAAGCAGCAGTATGCAGCTTATATGTACTGCGATTTGCTTCAAGGGTTAGGGATTAATTCTAGTTGTCCGGAACTAGAAATTAATGTACCAAAACCAGATATTGAATGGGCAACTTCTGAGCAATTGCGTTTGGGAGTTAAAGATACGGGCTATATTTTGGTTGTTGATGGTTTATTTAATGCTGATAATTCTTACCCAGCAAAACAATGGCTATCCCTGATTCAAGATTTTAAGGAAAAGCAACCAGATATGCCTGTAGTGGTTGTTTCTAAACCGGATAATCAAGATTTACTGCGTGTTCTCAAACTAGCAATACCGGATATCAAGGAAACTTTTCCCGATAATATTGGTAAATTAGCTGGTGCGATCGCCGGAGCTAATTTAATGTTGTGTACTGATAGTCCGCTAGTGCAACTAGCTGTATTTTTACAAACCTACACCATTGCTTTATTCGGCTCAACTGAACCAACCAAATTATTACCTCAAAGCGATAAATTTATCGCGATTAAATCGAATACCGGCATCATGGCGGATATTCAACCAGCAACCATTTTAGAAAAAATTTGGCAAGGCTAAGTTTTAATTTTCGATTCAGGGAAAGCTAACAAAGCAAAATTCCATACAACTATTGCAGCACTGGGTATCAAAAAAAATACCTGGTGTCGTTTTTTTGCATCTACCTGATAAGTAGCCATTATTTTAATTTTCAAATCCTTTTCAAAAAACTATTATATTTGTTATTTACAATACAAAATATTTTGGTAACGCAATGAAATTATTTATTTGTGAATAAAGTGTTTTATCCGAGTTTATTAACAAAGATTATTCTACGCCAAACAAAATTAAATTTTTCTTGTCAGAAAGTTAACCATCAACTTTAGTTGATACAAAAATTCATATTCTAAAACTATAAAATTATGTTTTAATAAATATCCGTCTTACAAAAAGTTGTATTAAAAAATACAATTAAGCTACTTTTTGACAATCAGTTTACTTCAAGTAACTAGGCTTTTTATAAGCAGTTTGAACGCAATTAAATGAGCGTGATCGGAGAACTAAATGTATCAAACACTAATTTTTATAAATTGGCTCTATGGCTTACTGGTAAATCAATACATAATTCAAGGGGGTTAAGCCCCTCAATATAAAAGCAGAAGTATCTATTAAGCTATAAACCTTAGTTCAAGGTTTGTCTGGCGACTAAATTTTTTACTTAAAAAGAAAACTTTGATTGAGATAGATTATAAATGTTAAATAGAATACATCTGATTATAGAATATTGCCTAAATAAAAAAGCATCTTGTTTAAGAAATGAATTTATCTGTCGGCTGTAAATGGCTTGAGACCTAAGTTAATCCGCTGTTTTAAAAAAAAAATATTTTTTTTTGGTCAGAATGTTAGTTTCATTTCATTTTGGGGAATGATAAATCAGAAGTAAATAAGATGACCTGCATCTAGTCTTAACCAAAAGTTATTAATAGTAGTGCTAGTCAGTCACTACGAACAAGATGACTTGGTTCTTAAGGTTGGTGATAGTGGAGAAAAGCTAATTAGCTTTATGTATCTTAACTATCAAAGTTAGCAAGGCATTTTTAAATTGAATTCCTAGAAGCCAAAAGGTTTTGAGTTAACAGCTAGCTTGAAGTTTTGTAACCTTTATTAGTCAACATCTAATTGTTAGCAATTAATGGCAAATCAATTTACAGATTTAAATGTAAGTTCAGCGATTGATACAAACAATATTCCTTGTGAAAGATGTACGAATAAAGGTAAAAGCGATAAATTCTTTTAGCATGAACAACTCTTTAGCTGTTAAGTATGTGAAACCACCACATTTAAATGATTAACTAAATATAAGGAAAGAAATAATGGCGATTCAGTTACATAGCTTAGTTATTAGTAAGAAGCGTTATATTCAAGTAGAGAGTCTACCTCATCATCTCACAGGTATCTATAAAAAAATGATGCTTGACTCTCAAAATATTCCGTTATGGCAATTTTCCGATACGGAAAGCGCATATTATGAAAATGAAGAAGACGGAACCATTACTTTTTATCAATCTGTAAGCACCGAAACGGCAAGCCCTGGGATTTGGACTTACATGATGTATGAATGTCCCGAAGGTGGAGAAGGTGTATTTACGGACTCATCTTTTAATACAAGCATTCAACCCTTAAAAGAATTATTCGCGGGTAAAAAGCTGGAGAAATCCGCTGTAGATATTTATGAATATTTACAATATAGATATAGCGATAATGATTATTTAGATATTGAAATTCCGTCGGGTTGGAATAAAATAGTTGGAATCAAGATAGCCGATGTGCTGTTAGAAGAATATAAAGCATTTAAATCGACATCTATTTTTGCAGAAGGTGTGGGGAAGCGGTACGCACAAATAATATTAGATGAATTTATCAAAGCCGGTGAAGAAATTATTCAAAATGGCAAGAGATTAGAAGATTTTGAATCAGACCAATACGATATATTAAATAAAATTTATATTGATGATATGGCTAAATCGATTGTTGAATATAACGACTATCGTATTTGGCAAGCAGCTTTACCAACTAAATCAAAAGCTGTTGAGTATGCTTTTAATACTGCATTAAGCCTGATATCTCGCATTCATCAGAGTTAATGTGAAATTAACCTGGTTTAAGCAACTTTGGGGGTTAAAGTCCTCTGCTTTTACAAGCAGCACGTTTTGCGTCGGTGTAAAATCCCCTTTGCAAAACTTAATTACGAATTACGTTCACCTTTGTGTGTTCCCGTTCACCGCAAGGTGTCCCGTAGGGAAGGGTATTACGAATTACGAATTATTTTAACTTCAACCGCAAGAAGTCTCACTCCGTATTCTTTGAATCGGTGTTGAGATTAATTGCGGACAGAATTTATGGTATTATTCAAAATGTAGGTGTAAATCAATTAAATGCAGAAATGCAGCCTACAAGATCAAAAAACAATTTAGTAGAAAGTCCGTAGGGCATACGGCTTAAAAGCTCAGTAAATGTCTTCATAGAAGAGTCGCTGAGAAGCCTACAGTTACTCGAAGAGAAGTGTAGGTATGTCACGCCCTCCCCAACTAATGGAGAGGGAAATAATATTTTTCTTTCTTTTTTTTAGTCAGAAGCCTACACTTGCTCAAAGAGAAGTGTAGGTACGTCACAGCATTGCAAATAGCTCATCATCTAAGTCATAACCCAGCAACTTTGCCATTGACTTGATTCGAGATTGACTGGGGATATTTTGTTGTTCCAGCCAATCCTTCAAGACAAAGGTTTTGTGCATGATAAAAATTTCTAAAGCTTCGGGATTGTATTGAATACCTTCTTTAGAATTAAACTGATGTGGAACCAATACAGCAGCATAGCGAACAAATTCTCCCGATTGCCAATCGAGAAAAAATGGTAGCCACGGGTATTTAGCATCCAAACGGATAAACCACAGCCGTACTTCTGGAATTTCCGAGAGTTCCCGTGGGTCTCCCGGTTCTAAATCATATTGAACATCAAAGCGTAACTGTTGTTCGCTCGATGCAATATTATCAAGCGCCAGAATTTTATCAATTACCGTTGTCGCAGGAGACAAATCCAAACTGTTGATAGATAACTTCGGAAGTGTAATAGTGAAAGTCATTGCCCTTACATTTAGCTTTGACAATTTACACTAGCACCAATTAGGATTTTGGATTTTAGATTTTGGATTTAAAAGCGGATAATTTTAGATTAATACCCATAAATAATGTAGAGACGTTGCAGTGCAACGTCTCCCCGTAATTCTATTGGTATCGATGATTTAATAACTGGTTAACTGGTTTCTAGATTCTGGCTAGGAACCCTCCTAAGAAGGCTCTGCCTTTGGGTACTTGACAAGAGGCAGAGCCTCTGTGTAGGCATTCCCAGCCGGAGACTGGGAACGAGACAAGTCAATACCCTAGCCTCAACCTAACTCAACCACTTGTGATACAAAGCATTATCACCACCGATCGCAAATATATCGAGACGGCATTGCTCTGAAGATACGGCAGCAGGAGCGGAGATTGCTGTTCCACCGAGGTTCTCCCATTCACTCGCAGTGGTTCCGCAAACTTTGCGGTGTATAGCATTATCAGCACCGACAGCAAATACATTAATCCGGTTGCTACCCCCAGTTACTGCGGGGGAATATAACCATAAACCACCCAAGCTTTCCCAATTGCTCCAAGCAGTACCGTTCCAAGATTTGCGGTATATCGCATGGTCGCAACCTCGAATAAATATCTCAAGGTTGCCTTCTTGTAAAGAAACTGCTGCTGGGGTACCCAAACTAATACCACCCAAAGAAAGCCATTCACTCCAACATTGACCGTTCCAGAATTTGTGCCAAACGGCATTGTCAGCAGCAACGCTAAATACATCAAGTCGGTTGCGACCCCAACTAGTAGCTGTTACACCGTGCTTGCATAAACCCCCTAAGTCTTCCCATTCGCTCCAAGATTTACCGTTCCAACATTTACGCTGCAATGTACGTTCTTGAGAGATGATAAATAGATCGATATTTTGTTCGTCACGGGACAATACCGCAGGGGTTCCCAAACTAAACCCGTCTAGCTTCTCCCACTCGCCGGGATTTTTGTCTTCGTGCCAAGATTTACGATAAATGGCGCTGTCTCCACCGACAATAAAGGCATCAAGATGATTGGACTCAGTAGAAACCACCGCAGGTGCATAAAAGCTGTTACCTCCCCAACTTTCCCATTCGTGCCATTTTGGCTGTTGGGGTAATAACTGGTCAAAAGCGGCTTTGGCTTGAATAATTCCAGCACCGGAATGATGATCGAAACCGGGTTCTCCAATATTTTTTGCAGTACTCTTGAGGGCTTCTTTAGCTTCTTGTTGGTTTAGGTCTGATTTGGCTTGCTTGAGCAACGCTACTATACCAGCAGCGATCGGACAAGCCGCAGAGGTGCCGTTATCGCTAGCGAAGTAACCTTTAAAATGACTCACCGAGCAAAAATCCGGTTTGTTGGGGTCTAAAGATGCGGGTCCTTGGCTGCTATAACCAATAAACTGCTCTTCTTTATTCACTGCACCAACGGTCATTACTAAAGGATGTCCGTTTGCACCCCAAATGCTTTTACCGGAACCAACATCGGTACCGCATCTTTGAGAGGGACAGCTTCCTCCACAGTTACCTGCTGCGAATAAAACTAAAATACCTTGCTCGATCGCCTCTACAACTTTACGGGTGAAAGGATGTTCGGGATTGCTGGCATAAAACTCGTCCCAGCTTGCTTGGTAAATTCCCCAACTGTTGGTAAGAACATGGGGTGTACCGTCGATTTGATACTGTTTGATTGCCCAATCGAATACTTTTAAAGCATTGGATATAGAATCACCACCGGAAATCCGACAATCGTAGAGTTTGGCTGCGGGTGCCATTCCTAATACATCGGTTGCGGACATATTACCGTGTTCGCCCCATTCTTTGGCAGTAGTTCCCCAGTCGGATGCGGGACCACCAATGACGTTCTTGACGCGACGAATGGTTTCTGAAGCACCAATATCGCGACCTTCAGCAGTTATACCACCATCAACAACGCCAACAACAATACCTTCTCCTTTGAAACCAGCCGCCCAAATTTGGTCAGCACCGAAATACTTGGCTACATCGGTGATGGTTCCTTTGGCTGTGGTTGGTTCGCAATCACAGGTACCGATGGGACAATTTTGCGCTCCATCCATCGGTGCGACTAAATCTTTGCTTTTTTCTAATAACGGAATGTCAAAGGGTGCAATGGGAGTATCTTTGTAAACTTTGATGACGTTAGATTGTGATTCTAATTGCTGAATATCGTTTTCTTCTACCATCCCCCGCACAATAACCGTTTCTTCGTTATTAGCCTGTAAGTTAGATAGTTGCTCGCTACTGGGGTTAATTGTTATCGGTTCGTAGCTGGTGTCAAATCTGAAACTACTGACATTGATTTGTGCAGCCGTCCGAGATGCAGCCAATACACCTTGATTGCTAGGAACGCGCAATTCTACCAAAACTTTCTGCATATGTCCGTAAGAAGAAGACGCATCCATATCGCTGCTAGGCATGGGGCGGGGTGCAGATGGCGAATTCATATCTAGGGAAGGCATTCTGCGCGGAGAATTATTAAAACCACCGTTAACATTGCTCTGCATTTTTATCACCCTGTTAAATAGTTAAGACTTGAAATTACGGTTATCTACTTGTTTAAAAAAACTCAGCAAATACCGTTAAGTAGATGTGCTTATTTATTGATAAGTTCGCGACAAGTATTACTTGCGGCTGCTATTCGAGATGCTTTACAGACATTATGTAAATACACCAGTCTATATGAGAATAAGTAGATATACGGAAAAATAAATCTTGGGTCTTAATCTTCAGTAGAAACCACAGTTGTTTTAGTTTTAAATCATGAAAAGTAATGGCGATCGCGCTTAGATTTAGAGATGTCTAATTATTTACACTCAATAGCGGTAAAAGGGAAAAAATATAAAAATGCTAGCTCAGTATGATTACTGTGAAGAAAGCTAATTGTAAATACTGAAGCGTTAAACTGTAAAGACGTAACGATGTAGCTCTAGTCAAACAAACAACATAAGTTATTGCTGTGTAATACTAAATCTACCTTCGAGTAGACGTTTGTAATGATTTTAAGCTAAAGTGGTAATGAGTTTATTTTAGATTAACTGGTGACAAACTAGACTTTAGCAAGCTTTCAAGAGTTCCTTTTATCGCTCCGTGTCTTTGTAGATGTGAAGTAGGAAAATATGAGTAAATGATAATAAGTGAAATTACTTTTATATTTGCATCTATGAAAAAATAAACTTTAATAGTTAAAAATAAAAATATGCAAAAACAACCATTATCTACAAAACCAATTCGTTCGCTAGAAGACGCAATTGAAAGATGTCAAACTTTGGGTATGCGAGTTAGTCGTCAGCGTCGTTACATTTTAGAACTTTTGTGGAAAGCAAACGAACATCTTTCCGCTCGTGAAATTTACGACCGGCTGAATTTGGAAGGTAAGGAAATTGGACATACATCTGTTTACCAAAATTTAGAAGCGCTATCAAGCGGGAGCATTATTGAATGTATCGAGCGCTGTGACGGACGTTTATACGGAAATATCAGTGATTCTCACAGTCATGTCAACTGTTTAGATACGAATCAAATTTTAGATGTTCATTTGGAATTACCTGAAGAAGTTATTCGCTGTGTGGAAGAACAAACAGGAGTTAAAATAACGGATTACAGCGTGAATTTCTATGGGTATCGTGAACCGCAGGATTGATGCTCGTCTATCGTCGAAATTATCTAGAGACGTAATATATTACGTCTCTACAATTTTGGAATCGGGTTTGTTACGTTAATTTAAACTAATATTCATAACAATTAAATCGCTTCATCAGTCATGTTTTTGTGAGATTATATTTATCTACTTCAGGTAATCTATTATTAAATATTTAAGTTTATGTTATGGCTTTAGCCTTCCCTATATTACAACACTAATTATTTTGGATTTTGACGAAAAGGGATTCTAGTCGTAGGCTTAACTAAACGGTATTGCTATATAAGTAAATATTTCTTGTCGTTCATAAGGCAATAACTTAAATAAGTCAAGTCATAATTTATCAAAATGAAATAAACTGTATTTTAACTTAATCATATTTAAAACTCCCTTGCTTCAAACTAAAAAATAGGGTATTTGTTTGAGGATTATTCTTCATTTAAAGCATTTGTGCTAATATCCTTTTTGTAAATAATATATATATTTTAAATCAAACAATATTGATTCAAGAGACATAGACAATTAATACCGAAATCAGTAATAGATTCGTTGTAGGGTAACTTGGTATTTTAATTAATTTACCCGCGAACATTAAATCTACAAAAATTGATTAATTATGGACTTATCTCCTGCTGAAGTTCGCTATCAATGTCGTCAGGGAACATTCCACTTTCCAACCTCTGGAATTTCATCTGGATTTTTACAGGCAAACTTGGTTATTTTGCCAAGAAATGTGGCATTTGACTTTTTAGTTTTTTGCACCCGCAACCCCAAACCTTGTCCTTTGCTAGATGTTACTGAAGTTGGAAATCCCGAACCTGAAATAGTTTCTCCTGGTGCGGATTTGAGAACGGATTTACCCAGATACCATATTTTTCGTGATGGAAAATTGAAAGACGAAGTAGCCAATATTTCCGATATTTGGCAAGATGATTTTGTGGGTTTCCTAATTGGCTGTTCGTTTTCCTTTGAAGCTGCATTAATGAATGCGGGTATTCCCGTGAGACACATCCAAGAAGGTAAAAATGTCCCAATGTACAAAACTAATATCCCTTGTAGAACCGCAGGTGGTTTTTCCGCTCCAATGGTAGTGTCAATGCGTCCTTTATCTCCATCAGACGTGATTCGTGCGGTACAAATTACCAGCCGTTTTCCAAAAGCCCACGGTACACCGATACACTTTGGTTCTCCCGAAGAAATTGGCATTAAAAATCTCGACGCTCCCGATTTTGGTGAAGCTGTAACAATTGCGGAAGGTGAAGTTCCTGTATTTTGGGCTTGTGGAGTCACAACTCAAATTGCGATTCTGCAAGCAAAGCCAGAAATTGCGATTACTCACGCTCCTGGATATATGTTCGTTACAGACATTAAAGACGATTATTTCGCCTGGTAATCATATTTTTTAACGTCTCAAGTTATTTATTATCCGGCTCCCCTGGTTACAAGAATTTCTCCTAATGACAAAAAAAACGCATTGCGATCGTAGCAGTCGTGTGGTTGAGCGTGAAAATTTAAACAAAATAGCTCGTTTGGAAAGTATTTGTTCGCGAGATGTCGGTAGAGGAATTCAACCTTTAGTGAAAGCGGCTAAAGGAGGGTTGCTGGGGGCTGCGCTTTCAATTGCCGAGCATAGTTGTCCAACGGTAGCGATTATTACAGGGTTTTTTATGCCTAACGGCAACGCACCATGTCCTGAAACTGACGGTATCATCGGTTGTGCGTTGTTAGCAGTTAGTTTGTTAGAAATTGGGATAGCTGTCAGGATTGTAACTGATGATTTGTGTTGTCAAACTGTAAAAACCGCAGTTGTTGCAGCAGGGTTTGATGATATACCTTTAGATATTGTCGCTGTAGGGGAAGTTAAGAAAAACCAATATTCAATCACTTCACTTTTAGAATTTTGGAAGTCTTTAGCATCACCAATATCTCATATAATTTCTATTGAAAGAGCAGGTCTTGGGAAAGATGGCATTGTCCGCAATATGAGAGGACAAGATATTACCGCTTATACAGCACCAATGCATTTGTTATTATCAGAAAACATCATTTCCGTGGGGATTGGGGACGGTGGAAATGAATTAGGAATGGGGAATATTCCTAAAGAAATTATTGCATCTAGCATTCGTCATGGAGAAAAAATCGGCTGTAGTGTCAAGTGCGATTATTTAATAGTTTGCGGTGTATCTAATTGGGGTGCTGCTGGTATATTGTTAGCACCTTATTTACTTCGTCCCCATTGGAAAGCCGCAATTATTAACAAATTAAATCCAGACATTGAATTTCATATCTTAGAGACAATTATAAATCAAGGTTTAGCAGTAGACGGAATTAGAGGAATCCCAAGTTTATCTATTGATAATTTATCTTGGGAATTTCATGCTGAAGTTTTGAAAAGTTTAATTGAGGTTGTAAATAAACAATGAACAATTAGGAGTTATCAATTCATTTTCCCATGCCCAATGGCCTATTCCTTATTAACCGCAAATTCTTCTAAAATTCTTTCAGCCTGTTGACAAAGCATTTCGTGACATTGCCCATTACTTGCTAATAAACCACCCCATTGACTGATATCTCCGGTGTTGTATTCTAATGGTGTACCGTCGAAGTGTGTATATTTTCCGCCTGCTTCAGTTAAAATTAATTCTGGTGCGGCAATATCCCAATCTTTGGGTGCTGATTTCCCGGAAAGTGAGATATAAACATCTGCTTGCTGTTCGATAATTGCAGCAATTTTACCTCCAACGCTACCAACTGATTTTTGATTTTGACAGGGTAGTTTTTCTAAAAGATAATCTAATTGTTTGTTACGGTGACTGCGACTTACAACTAAAGTTAAATCTTGGGGATTTTTGCACTCGGAAACACGCATGGATTTTCTTTCTCCATTACGAGTTTCTACAAATGTACCGCTACCTTTAATTGCATAATATATTTTTTCTGCTTCAGGTATTACGACTAGCGCTAATTCCGGGCGCTTATTTCTGACCAAAGCGATATGAATTGCATATTCACCAGTTTTATTAATAAAATCTTTTGTTCCATCTAAAGGGTCAATAATCCATACCCATTCAGAATTATTCTTACCATCTTGTTTCTGATAAGTTTCTTCGCTAATATAGCCAAATTCTTCACTTCCCAATTCATTTTTTAACTGCTGTAAAATATAATTACTCACAGCTAAATCTGCTGCTGTCACTGGGTCTTTGCCGTTATCATCTTTATATTCTATATTCAAATCATCTTGTTTATTTCCACGATAATAAGAGCGCAATATATCAGATGCACCCCAACCAATGGGACGAATTAATTCGAGAATAGATTGTAATTCTTTCATATTGGTAATTGGTAATTGGTAATTGGTAATTGGTAATGGAGAATTGGTTATTGGGAATTGGTAATTGGGAAACAATCCAAAATCTATTGATGCGGAAGCGTCTTACCGTAGGGTAATCTAAAATCTAAAATCTAAAATCCAAAATTAAATAACTCCTAACTTTTCACTTCTTCCATCCAACGACGAGTACCGAAAAATTGACAGGATAAAGCTGCAACTTTCGCGGATTGTTCGAGAGCAGTGGTAAATGTTTCTTGCAACACATGGTTACAAAAAGCACCGTGAAAAATATCTCCAGCCCCTAGTGTATCAGCAGCTTGTATTTTTGGAACATTTAAAAGTTTGATTTCATTTTGGGATAAATATTGAATCGGGTTTTCTCCGTGAGTTATCGCAATATGAGGAATACCAATTTGATTTAGATAAGCAAAGACTTCTGCGGAAGTTTGACAGTTGGGGGGATAAAAATTAGCTGAACAAATGGCATAATTAACGAAGGGTAGAAGCTTGTCAAATCCGGGCTTCCAACTTCCACCATCGATAACTACAGGTATATTTTTCGCTTGAGCTAATTGTGCGATCGCACATCCCACTTCCATCTGATGTCCGTCAATTAGTACAATATCAATATCTTGCAAAATGTCTGATGAAATAGCTTGGATATTAGCTTGAGTTTTGACGGCATTGATAGAAATTACAGCACGTTTACCTGTCTTACTAACAATAATAGAAGATACTGGTGGAGGGTTTTCTGTGGTATAATTCAAGTCAACTATTTCTATTTTGTAGTTTGCCAAATCGCTTTTAATTAATTGCGTCATTGGATGACAACCAACTACACCTAATATTTTGGCGTTATTTCCCAAATGACTAAAGCTGACGGCAGCGTTTGTTACCGGACCCCCAGATGCAACTGTATAATCATCAGCAACCAATTTTTGATTATTTTGTGGGGGAGATTCTGCAAGATAAATTAAATCTAGCGTTATCAAACCGACGAATAATCCTTTAAAAGATTTTTTAATTGTCATAGAATTTTGGATTTTGGATTTTAGATTTTAGATTAATTTTTTTTAGTAATAAGTAAGTTGGCAGAAATAAACCCAAATATATAACAAAATGCAAAATTGTTTTAAAAGCTTTTCCCTACTGCCTTGTCCTAATTACAATTTTTAACACCGACCTACTTAATTAGGAGTTATGAGTTAATAAGGTTAATCACAATTAATCATAATTTTAGATTAAAAACACCCCAGTCCCTTGTGATAATTGTTCATTGATAATTGATAACTGATTAATGCAAACCGAATCAAAAGCAGGTGTACTCTATATTGTTGGTACACCGATTGGTAATTTGGAAGATATGACTTATCGAGCAGTGAGAATTTTGCAGTCTGTAGATTTTATTGCTGCTGAGGATACACGTCATACAGGAAAACTTTTAAAGCATTTTCAAATTAATACACCGCAAATAAGTTATCACGAACATAATAGCTACACTCGCATTCCAGAATTATTAAAGCAGTTGGAAGGTGGAATTGCGATCGCACTAGTAAGTGATGCTGGTGTGCCGGGAATTTCCGACCCTGGTTATGAGTTGGTGAAAGCTTGTGCTGAAGCTGGAATTACTGTAGTTCCTATTCCTGGTGCGGTTGCAGCAATTACCGCTTTGAGTGCTTCGGGGATTTCTACGGATAAATTTGTGTTTGAAGGATTTTTGAGCGCTAAAGCAAAACAACGGCGATCGCATTTACAATTTTTGAAGTCAGAGGAGCGGACTTTGATTTTCTACGAATCCCCTCATCGATTGCGATCAACGTTACAAGATATCAAAGAAATATTTGGTGAAGACAGACAAATTGTCTTAGCGCGAGAATTGACTAAAATATATGAAGAGTTTTGGCGCGGAACTATTACGGGTGCTTGTAATTACTACGATCAGAAAGTTCCTATCGGTGAATATACTTTAGTTGTGGCGGGTCATTTACCCATGCAGCGCGAGTTTACCCAAGCGGAACTCATAGAAGAGTTAGAAACAATCATGAATCAAGGAATATCGCCTTCACAAGCGAGTCGGCAGCTAGCTGCATCAACTTTTTTACCTCGTCGTCAACTTTATCAACTTGCTCTAACATTAAAAAATTCGGATTCTCAGATGCCAGATACATAGATAACAGGATTGAAAGGTAAAATAGGAAATCTGGATTCAGCAGTCGAATATTATTTGATTGTTCCAGTTTTGTTTGATTTTAGGTAGCTACCGGAGTGTTTTTACTCCGAGCAACCAGCACATTACAATAAAGTAAAAATATAGTAGGAAGACAACGAGGGATTAGGATGACCCAAGTGGTTTTAGGTGAAAACGAAGGAATAGATTCTGCTTTACGCAGGTTTAAGCGTCAAGTTTCCAAAGCTGGGATTCTGGCTGATGTCAAATACCATCGGCACTTTGAAAACCCACAGGAAAAGCGTAAGCGTAAAGCAGTAGCAGCAAGACGCAAACAACGTTTCAGATAACTATGAAGGATTCTACACGTTGGAAATCTATCATCACAAAGAATGAATGCACCTTCTACGTATCGTCATAATATATCTAAACAATACGTCAGAAGTAAAAGGAGTTTGATAAAAGCACCTTGAAACTTCCCAAAATATAGTTGGATGAGGCAAATATTAACTATTAATTGTCCATCAACGAATTGATTTTATAAAGCAACCATCGTTGAATCGGCGATGGTTGTTTGCTAAGTAAGTCGGCACAAATAAAACCATTCAAAATCCTGCGATTAATGGCATACATTGGTTTTTTAACGCCGACCTGCTTATTACGAATTATTTTTAACTTCTCTTGCCAAAATATCTAATTCCTGCTGCATTTTGGTACAAACCTCTGCATAACAAGCATCTACATAATCGCGATTTTTGGCGACATCTTTACCATATTTCTCAAATACAATCGGCTGACACATACGAGTATGAATTTGTACGGGGAGAGGTATATTTGGTAAAGGTCCGATCGCTAAACCCCAAGGTAAACCTAAATATATCGGAAATACTCCAGGGTCTAATCGATATAACCAAGGTAAACCGCGATCGTTCAATTGTTTCATTAATTCGTAAAAATCACCTAATACAATTAAAGTATCATGTGCGCCTACTGAAATTGCGGGAATTATGGGAACTTCTTGTCTTAAAGCCAACTTAATAAAACCTTTATTCCCAGCAAAATTAATGTTGTAACGCTGGTTGTAAGGACGAAACATATCATATTGTCCTCCAGGATACACTAAAACGCTGGCACCCTGATTAAAAGCGGCATTTGCGGTTTTAGGATGAGCTATAATTGCACCTGCTTTTTGGGCTATATGACCCAGGAAAGGACTAACTTCCCAAGCATAAGGGTGCGTCAAACCATATACTAAACGTTCGGTTCCAAATCGACGAAACCAATCGTACATCATCATAATCATATCGGGAGTTGCCATTCCCCCATTATGAGAACCAACTATCAGTACTTGGTCTTTGATCGGAATATTTTCCCAACCATCCGTTTGAACGCGAAAATAATAGCGGTAAAACCACTCCCAAATCGGCATAAATGATTCAATAAATTTAGGGTCTCGTTCTTCTAAAGACCAACCTGGGATAGATTTACTTTGTTGATTGCTCATACGATAAATATATATTGATATTCCGATTAAGGCGATGGTTTCGCAACACCCTTCATTAATATTAAGCAAATTAAGAACCAGTGAACAGTCAACACCGATAACTATGTTAAAGCAGGTTTTAGCGAAGACAAGGCAAAATTACAAACGCTTTTTATTTATCTAAAAACTTGAAAACGAGCATAGTGAAGTCTTTTTAATGTTCACCATACCTTTACATCACGCTGGCTAAATTTTCCTTCCAGCGTGGGTACCCTAATGGTAAGCAGGTTCGGCAAAATTAGGAAAATAATATATGAAAGGTGTTTTCAGTCGGTGGACTACTAAAATTTCAGTTATTCCCATCACGATCATTTTACTTTTAAATAATACCGCCAAGGCTGACGACCCCGGAGCCTGTTTTATGAAAACCGAAGATGGTAGAATCCTGGATTTAGGCAGTCTCTGCGGAATTACACCTGTAAAGCCGGTAGATACGGGAGTTTTTCGAGTTCCTATCAAACGTCGCAGCGGTAAAACTCCCGTAATAGATGTTACATTCAACGGCAAAAAAACCTTTGAAATGATTGTTGATACGGGTGCTAGCGGTACTTTGATTACTCAATCAATGGCAAACGCTTTACAAATCAAGCCTTCGGGTACCCTTCAAGCCAGTATTGCCGATGGTTCAGTCATCAAATTAAATACAGGTCAAGTCAATTCAATGGTCGTCGGTGGTGCTAAGGTGAGCAATATTCAAGTTGCGATCGCCCCCAGAGCAGAAATTGGGCTTTTAGGTCACGATTTTTTCGGTAATTATGACGTGAAAATTGGATTAAATACAATAGAGTTTTACCGTCGCGATCGACAGTCAACAGTTAGCAGTTAACATTAAAGAAACGCATCTAAACTTGGTACATTTACCCAACTAGATGTTTCATTTGACTCGTGGGACTTATCCATCAACAACTGAGAATAAACTCCTTCACGCAAAGATGGTGTGATTGATTCTCCGCTTTCAATTGCTTCTACCCATTGATCCACAACCCGCAAAAATCCGGAAATACGTCCATCTGCATAATTTTTAGGAAACGTTAACCGATTAGGAATTTCAATTTCTCCAACTGGTTTACCTGCTTTAGCACCCCAGACACGAAATCCATGTACGTAGTCTTTTTGATTCTCGCTAGCTAAAATCAAAGTCCCTTCATCCCCGTAAACTTCTATGGTATGAGTCCGGGGTGCGTAAATTACTGCGCTAATAGAAACTTGACAAGGGGTTCCCGAAGCTAATTCCAACATTAGCATACAGGTATCATCTGTATTTACGGGTTTCATTTCTTCAGTTGTCGCATCCGGTCTTTGAGGAATTGCGGTTGTAAAGTGAGCGTTGACTCGACTTACTTCCCCGAATAACCAGTGAATATAGTCGAAAGTGTGGGAACCCAACGACCCCAAAGTTCCACCACCTTTGTCTTTCTGAGAATACCAGTTCCAAGCGCGATCGGGGTTAGAGCGAGAAGAACCGAACCAGTTAATTGTAATTAAACGCTTGTTAC
Source organism: Rivularia sp. UHCC 0363 (assembly GCF_034931125.1). NCBI lineage: Bacteria > Bacillati > Cyanobacteriota > Cyanophyceae > Nostocales > Rivulariaceae > Rivularia > Rivularia sp. UHCC 0363. Next base: position 78,870 of record NZ_JAYGHM010000006.1, read on the forward strand.
CGACATATCCTTGAGCTAGCAGTTCGCAAAACAATAACCATCCAGGTACGAAGCGAAATTCAAAATCTACAGTGGCAATTACACCTTTTTCTTGAGCTAAATAATAAAGTTCTTTAGCTTCGGTAGCATTTAAAGTAACTGGTTTTTCTAATAATAAATGTTTACCGGCTTGTAAAACTTGTTTTGCCATTTCGTAATGAAGAAATGGTGGTGTTGAGATGGTGACTGCTTGCACTTCTGGTAATTGCAGGATATCAGTAAGATTATTGCAAGCGTGAGGAATATTATGAGATTGAGCAATTTGTGAGGCTTTATCCAAATCCCGATTGTAAACCGCAACTACCTGAGTACGCGAATGTGCCTGCAATCCCGGAATATGGACTTTTTGACCGAATCCTGTTCCTACTACAGCAACCCCAATAACACCCTGTTGATTTTTTAATGCAGCAGTCATGAAAGTAAATTATACGTAGATAAGTATTGATCTTACAATTTACAACAATCTTTAAGTTATAAGAAAATTTAGATTGACAATATGACTACGATAAAGATATTTCTACAGCATAAGAAATGATTAAATGGTTTTAAATCAGTAATTAATGAAAAATTATCAATTATCAATCTTTATTATGCTCAATGTACCATGCCCAATTCATAAAAAAAAAGGCTCTGAGTTTTCAGAGCCACAAAATAATTACTTATTAGTTCGTAAATACTATTGACATTTAGTCCTTTTTCACTACTGATTCAGTGCTAACGGTAGCTTCGTCGATGGGAACCCATGCGGTGTGGAAACTTCCTTCTTTGTCGGTACGCTCATAGGTATGTGCGCCGAAGTAGTCGCGTTGTGCCTGAGTAAGGTTTTGAGGCAATTTCTCGCGTCTGTAGCTATCGAAGTAATCCAAAGATGCGCTGAATGCGGGAACGGCGATTCCTAATTTAGCTGCGGTAATAATTACTTCACGCCAAGCGTCTTGTCGATCGAGAATTGTTTGCTTGAATTCGGGAGCTAACAACAAGTTGGGCAATGAAGGATTTTGGTCAAATGCTTTCTTGATTTTGTTCAAGAATCTAGCACGAATGATACAACCACCTTTCCAAATCCGTGCCATTTCACCAAGATTCAAGTTGTAGTTAAACTCATTGGAAGCTTTGTATAACAGCGCCATACCTTGAGCGTAGGAGCAGATTTTGGAACAGTAAAGAGCATCGCGCACCATGTTGATAAACTTCTTGGTGTCGCCTTCGTACTTACCGCTAGGACCAGAAATTTGCTTGGATGCTGCAACCCGTTCCTGCTTGTAGGATGACATAATCCGGGCGTTTACTGCTGCAATAATTGTAGGAATTGGTACACCCAAGTTAAGTGCATCTACTGCTGTCCAGCGTCCGGTACCTTTTTGTCCGGCTGCATCAACAATTAAATCTACTAAAGGTAAACCAGTTTCTTCGTCAATGTAGGGGAAAATATCGGCAGTGATTTCAATCAAGAATGAATCTAATTCCTCTGTGGTATTCCACTCGGCGAAAACTTCATGTAGCTGATTGTGATCTAAACCTGCGACATTTTTTAATAAATCGTAGGCTTCTGCAATTAACTGCATATCACCGTACTCAATACCGTTGTGAACCATTTTGACATAATGTCCGGCACCGCCAGGTCCGCAATAGGCAACACAAGGACCGTCGTCAACCTGCGCTGCGATTTTGGTGAAGATGGGAGATAGATACTCATAAGAGCTTTCGGTACCTCCAGGCATCAAGGAAGGACCGTTGAGCGCTCCTTCTTCACCACCACTAACACCCATGCCGATGAAGCGAAAACCTTGGGGTTCTAATTCGCGGGTGCGTCGTTCAGTATCTTCGTACAGCGAGTTACCACCATCGATAATGATGTCACCTTCATCTAGTAATGGCTTGAGTTGCTCAATTACCGCATCAACTGGCTTTCCAGCTTTCACCATCACCAAGATTTTGCGGGGACGTTCTAATAAGCCCACAAACTCTTCTAAGGTATACCCAGCTTTTACATTTCTACCTTGGGCGCGTTCCTTCATGAACGCATCAGTTTTTTCACGCGAGCGATTATAAACTGCGATCGGGAAGCCGTTACGCTCTACGTTCAGAGCGATATTTTCTCCCATAACAGCTAATCCAATCACACCAAAGCTTTGTAGTGTCATAAATTTTTTCTGGCTAACTCTTCCAAATTCTTTCTTTTATCTCTTAGGGTAGTCCGATAATTTCGGTTCACTCCTAAAGAAGACATTAAGAGTTTATTTAAAGACTAAAAATGCACTATGGATACACATAATTATTTTTAATTTGTATATCAGTCAACATTTTACTTGTAGAATTCGCTAAATTAAAGTGTTTAACATAAAAAATGGGAAAGTGAGAATGGGGCATTACAGATGGGGCATTGGGCATAGGGGGATGGGGAGACAATTGCCAATTCGCAATTAATAACTCCTCACTCCTAACTCCTAACTCCTATTCCCTATTCCCAGTCCAAAATCCAAAATCTAAAATCTAAAATCTAAAATTCTGATGACACACATTCTGGCGTTAATAGTCGGTTTTGGCAGTTTAGCAATCTACCTAACGGCTTTCTTTTTTCCTGAAGTTCACCGCAAAAATGATTTTATCTTGAGTGGTGTAGGATTGTTTTACGCCCTTGTATTATGGGTGTTTGCGCCGCGTATCGGTGGATGGTTTTTCTTGGGTCAATTGGCTGCGGTTGCTTTATTAATTTGGTTTGGTTGGCAAACTTTTTCGTTGCGTCGTCAAATTACTCCCGCAATGCAGCAAACCCCGCTACCCACCACAGACGTGGTGAAAAGTAATATTTCGCTGCAAGAACGTATGGGAGGATTGGTTAAGAGTGTAAGCAATATCTTGCCTGGAAAAAAAGACCGGGTAGAAACTCAAACTGCTATTCAACCACCAACTACAACCACCACTGAGGATACAACTGCTGCAACAATAGGCAAATCTTTAGTTGACGCGATTGATGAAGATAGTTCTACTTTTGTATCGGATACATCCGTTGTTGTTGTTGATAATACTGCCGCAACCGCTACAGATGAAACAGTCCTACAGGCTATCCCACCAGAACCTCCGCCGCAAGAACTTGTAGAAGCGGCGGCTGAAAATTTTGATGTAGAAGAAAAAACTATACCCCCAATAGCAGAAATCGCTCCTGATGCCGAATTTGCTCCTCCTGCGGCAGATCCAGATGAAGAAATTCCACCAAAAGATCTACCTCAAGGATGACTAAACAAGCAAAATTACTTGTTGTTGTCAAACCAATATATAAGTAAATGTAAATCCCCTCCAAAGAAGTTTTCCGGAGGGGATATTTGTTTGTCAATCAATTTTGGATTTTAGATTTTAGATTTTGGATTTTGGATTGAGAGTTAGGAGTTAGGAGTTATTAATTGCGAATTGCGTTCGCGAAGCGTCTCCCGAAGGGAGAAATTGGTAATTGTCTCCCCATCCCCCCATCTCCCCATCCCCCCATCCCCCATCTCCCTATTGCGGTGTTTTCTGTAATTCGGGCTGTTCTTCTGGAAGAATCGCTCCTTCTACGGGACAAACTTGGATGCAAATACCGCAGTCAATACAGGTAGCAAAGTCAATCCAAAACCAATCGGTTCCTTTGACGTTTTTACCTGGTCCCGGATGAATGCAAGCTACTGGACAAGCCTCTACGCAATCCGCAACACCTTCACAAACATCAGTAACAATTGTGTGTGCCATGTTTCCCCTCTCTTTTCAGCGAACAGTCAACAGTTAACCACAGTTCAATAATTTGTTATAAATCATCGGGTTTGTGATTTTGAGCAATTCATTAACTACTCTAAACTGTAAACCTTCCATAAGTAACTGCTCACTGCTTACTGCTCACTGATTCAATGGTTTTTGAACCGTCGGCTTTGATCCAAGCAATTTGAGCGATTCCTCTTTTGCTTGCGTATTCTTGAACGGAATCAGCATCAGATCCTCCTAGTTCCATTTCAACTCTGACTAAGTGAGTAGAGGAACGTAGTTTCTCAGCGTAAGCAAAAGCACTGGCGATCGCGCTGCTATTTTCTGGTACCACTAACCAGTTGCTTGCTGGTGTGGTTTGCGGTAATTGCCCAGAAGTTGATAATACGTGGTATAAATCTTCAATAAATAAAGCGAAGCCGGTACCGGGAATGTTTTTACCTTGGGGATGATACAGCCCTAAAAGCTGATCGTAACGTCCGCCGCTGCCTATAACCCGCGCCTGGTTATCTACAGTGCTAACTACTTCAAATATAATTCCCGTGTAGTAGTCAAAGGTTTGAATCAAGCTAAGGTCGAGAATCAGGGAATTTCCTTGAGATTCGATCAACTTTACTAAAGCAGAAAGGTTATTCACCGCTTCTTGCTGCTGGGAGTCGAGATTTAAAGTATTAATTTTTTGTAAAACGTCCGCACTTTTACCGCGTAAATCCAAGATGATTTTGGCGCGTTCGCGAAGTTCTTCACTCAGAGGCAAGGTATCTATCGCTACTCTGTCTAAGTTTGCGATCGCGCTGCGGATTTTAGTTTGTAAGTCAGCGGGGAAGGGTTTGAGTAAGGACTGGGTAATTCCGGCTTCCCCGACAATTAAATGCCAATTTTGTAGCTGGAGTGCTTGTAAGCAAGCGGCTGCTAACAGCAAAACTTCTGCATCTGCGACTAAACCACCACCACCTAAAAGTTCAACTCCTGCTTGATAAAACTCTTGCTGACGATTGTGTTTAGATTCCGGAGTTCGTCCAAATACGTTGGCATTATAATACAAACGCTGGGGATAGTGGTCAGTCATCCGCGTCACAACTGTACGAGCGATAGAAGCCGTTAGTTCTGGACGTAATCCCAATTCGTCTTCTTGAATATTCTGTAATTGAATTACCGTTGAGCGTTCAATTGCACCTCCCGCCATTAAGGTGTCAATACGTTCTAAGGTTGAGGTAATAATTCTGTGATAACCCCAACCGTGAAACACTTGTTCTAGTCTGTCTTCAATCCAGCGTTTTTGAGCTACGTCTATTGGTAATAAATCCCTAGCTCCAGCAGGAGGTTGATACACCATCATTTTTTCTTTCCACCAAATAAACCACCGAACAAACCACCACTATCAGGTTTTGGAGATTTACCCGCAGCAGCACCAACCGTAGTTTTTTTGTTCGTGCTAGATGCAGTCTTCCCTAAAGCCTTGTCAATTTTAGTTTTTGCTTCCAACGCAGTTTGGTCTTTAGGATCTAATTGTAAAGCACGGTCGAAATGGATTTTTGCCATCTTAGTTTGATTTTGCTTCAAATAGATGGTTCCCATCAAGCTATGACAATGACTGTTATTTGGCTGCATCTTTAAAGCATCCTTTAACTCTACACAAGCTTTTGACAGTTGATTCTTTAAAACCAGTTCTTGAGCGCGACGCATATACCCAGTAAAAACTGGATCTTCCTTGGGCTGTGGTGGTGTGTAATGATTTGTATTAGCAGTAGTATTCGAGTTAGCTTGAGAAGCACTTGCAGACCCTGTATTTAATGGTTTATCAGCAGTTCGCATCAAATAGACCAAATTCAACTCGCTAATTTGGGCGATCGCGTCTAAAACCTGTGTTAAAGATTTATATTGAACTTTACCTATTTGCGATATAGCATTCCGATAAGCGCTGTCAAAATTAGGTGTCGAAGCTAACTGTTTGGCATTATCAGTAGTTAGTTCTGGTTTGGACTCTTTTGCCAGATGCTTTGCCATTTGCATTAAAACAGCGTGATGTTCGGCACGACTTCTATCTTGATATAGATGTTCGTAAGCTGGATTTACCAGTTTTGAGAGCAATTGACTCGCTAAATGCTTTTCCTTATCGCTAACCGCAGCACAGCTATCGGGATGCAGACTACGCGCAATTTGAAGATAGCGTTTGCGGATTTCGGGAGCATCCGCATCCAACCGAACACATAAAACTGCATGATGATCTACCAAGTCGTATTTAAATAGACCGCGTTCTATTTGGAAAGACATAAAAGTGATTTTATACTAAAAGCGAACATTAATCTTACTAGTTTACTTCCCCTCCTTGGCTATTTGTCAGTAGTTGATAGCCCTGAATTTATAAATTAATTACCAGTATCAGTTATCGGTCAAGAGTCCGAAAATCACTTTATTTTTAGCTTTTAAATTACTATTCGTCATAAAATTTCCAAAATTTCAGGGAATATAACGATGTTCCAAAAATAAAAGATTTTTCGTTTACGACGAATTACTGATTTTGTCTAATTAGGTTGCGACTATTTATACTAATGAGTATTTGTCAATTTGGTTAATTTTTATGGACTTTAAATTTAGGTAAAGAAACCCCGTTTAAAAGATCAAAAAAATACACGAATAATCCACATTTCTACCTTATTGAGTTGAAAAGCTAGTCACTATACCTCATACTGTTGAGTGAAATATTACTCAATAAGATTATGGCAGGCTACAATCCCGACTTTCTAGGGAATGGGATTAACCTTCCCGTACCCAGCTTTGCTCCATCTCTCGCAGGTGATGTCCTCCGCAGTTCCCTATTAGAAGATGATATTTTTGCTAGCTATATTAACTACTCGATCATTACCCATCGCATTAGGCGATCGCCAATTGTTGCTTGCTTCAATCTCGATCAGAATCTGACCAAAGATGTAGCCAGAAGTCGGGATTGGAACATTGATACCCGTATCGGTGCGGATTTTCAACTTGATAACGACTACTATCGCAGCAATCCTTGGGATAGAGGACATTTAGCCAGACGACGTAGTATAGCTTGGGGAGAAACCGAACGGGAAGCCAAGCGAGCTTCAGATGAGACATTTTACTATTCCAATGCATCGCTACAGCATGAAAACTTTAATCAAGATGAATGGCTAGCGTTGGAAAATTGGGTTTTTGACCTGAATTTAGATAGCAACGGTAAAATTAGCGTTTTTTGTGGGCCAGTCTATGGCGATTTTTCTCGCACCATTACCCCACCGGGAAGAGAATCTGCATTGATTCCTTCAGCTTTCTTTAAGGTTGTTTGCTTTGTAAATAAAGATACTAATGAGCTTGATGTCCGTGCTTTTCTAATGTTTCAAGATGAGGAAGCTTTAAAGGACAAGCTCGGAAATAAATTGTTCAATTTTCAAACTTATCAGGTAACAATTACTGAAATTGAAAGATTAACGGGTTTAGAATTTGATGACGAGATTTACGAGAAAAATCCTTTGTTGTTTAATGAAAATCCCGAAAAGCGAGAGCTACTTAATATCCAACAATTTCCCGAACGGATTGAAGTTGATGCACCATACGAAATGATTGCCAAAGGTGAACCCAGACACTCAGTTGCTATAGATAATGCTGCCATTTTTATAGCTGCTGCAATGGTGAATCCGTCGGGAGATGAACGGGAATCGGAATGGGTTTCTATAATTAATCTTTCTTCGGAACCAGTTAATTTGGAAAGCTGGACATTATCGGATACGAAGCACAAGCCATTACAGCTAAATTCAATTTTGAAAGAGCAACAAAGAATATTACAACCAGGGGAAGCTTTGAGAATACAGCCTTTAAATCCGGTGATGTTATCTAATAGTGGTGGGGTAATTAGTCTTTACGACAATCAAGGTAAAGGGAGACGAATTGATAGAGTTAGTTACACCGCGAAAGATGTTGAGCGGGAGGATATTACCGTGAGATTTCTGCGTCGGGGTTGATTTTTCGCGTCTATTCCGGGAATTAATTCTTTTTAGATTGGAAGAGTTCCATCATATTGGTTCTCTTCCTCCAGGGGAAGTTGATTTAATCTCAAATCTTACACCATTCTCGTCAAGTTCACATTTCCACCTTCAAATCAATTTCAAGGCGGTTATTACTAATGGTGACGAGCAGTTTAATTATTTTCACAGAAACAATACGTAATATTTGTGATGCAGATGGTAGCATTAAAGCAAAAAAATACGTATTATGGTTAAATTTCAAATTGTCATCAGGGTTTTCCCTAGCTTTTGGAACAACTCAACATCTACATGGTTCCAGTAGAATTAGAAACTTCAATAAAAAAGTCAGTTAAACCCAAAATAATATAAATAAAAATTCAAGGAGCAATGACGTTTAAATTTAAGCGGAAATAATTCGGTAAGTCGAATGGGTAGAAATTGGGCGATCGCGATCGGCATAAATTATTATTACAATTTGCAACCTCTTAAATATGCTCAGCGAGATGCTAAAGCGATGGAAAATTGGTTTAAGCGGAGCGTTAAAAATTTTTTTTCAGAAATTGAGATTATTAAATATTTTGAAATTTTTATAATAAGTACTTAGGCAAAATTAATTGTGTCATTGCGAGTTAAACGTTAGCTGAAAGCTTTCCCGTTCACCGCAAGGTGTCCCGTAGGGAAGGGTAGCAATCTCAAAGTGTTGCGATTGCTTCGGTGTCGCTCGCAATGACGGTAAATAATTTTGCATACCCACTTAGTAAATTCCCCATGACACAGACAAAAGCCATCACGGATGCGATTACCACTTTAACGGATGTAGAAAACCGCTTTGGATTCGTCCGTATTGAAGACGATCAGTTTTTCTCGGAGTGGTGCGAGGAATTACCAAATCTTACCGAAACGGAAAAAGAAAACCTTGATGTGCTGCGACGCAGGTATATTTATCATCGCGCTGATGGGAATTTACTGGAGGGAACGGTTATGCTGTTGCTGGTTTCCCCGTTACTTGCACTAGCTGGGTTTTACGATTCTCCCTTCCGTATTAAAGCAGAAGAATCAGTTAATTTGGTGGTGGATGATGGTGAAGAAGTTCTGCGGAGAAGAATTGATGTTTTGGTTTTGCTGTCGAGATTGTGGGTAATGGTGTTGGAATCGAAAAAAACCACTTTGTCAGTTTTCACTGCTTTACCGCAAGCTTTGGCTTATTTGATGGCAAATCCTAATCCTAATTTACCTGTATATGGAATGGTGACAAATGGAGACGATATTTTATTTATCAAGGTAGTACAGGAAGATACTCCACAGTATAATTTGTCACGGGTATTTGCTCCGTTTACTTCAGCGAAAGAGCTTTATATTGTTTTACAAATTCTGAAGAAATTCGGTCAATCGATTTTGGATTTTGGATTTTAGATTTTAGATTGATTCTACAGATAACTGGAATGGTGCGGTACGCTCCGCTAACAACACCCTACTTTTACTTTTTCTTTACTTCCCATACTTTATGAGCTTCACCCAATTCCTCACTCAAACTTTGATGAATATGACCGTTAGTAGCGAGAATTCTTCCCGATTCCATATTGAAATCGCTACCGTCATACGCTGTAACTTTACCCCCAGCTTCCCGTAAAATAATCACCCCAGCAGTTATATCCCACGGTGAAAGACCTCTTTCCCAATATCCATCCAAACGTCCGCAAGCAACATAAGCTAAATCAAGTGCAGCGGAACCACCACGTCTTACTCCTTGAGTTAAATCAGTGAGATGACAAAATTCCGTATAGTTGTTATCAGAAGTCTCGCGGCGGTCATAAGCGAAACCACTAACTAATAAACTTTTACTTAATTCGGAAGTATTAGAAACACTTATCGGACGGCGATTACAGCTTGCTCCCAAACCTTGAGCGGCGCAGTATAATTCATTATGAGAAGGGTCGTAAATGACACCAACTTGCGGAACACCATTAATCAAAAGCCCAATCGAAACGGCAAAAAATGGGTATTCGTGAGCGAAATTAGTCGTACCATCCAAAGGGTCAATAGCCCAAAGATATTCTTGATTTTGATTGCCTAACTTTCCAGATTCTTCAGCAAGAATAGCGTGTTCGGGGAAATGACGGCGTAAAGTTTCCAAAACCACAGCTTCCGAAGCCTTATCGGCTGCTGTAACTAAATCCCCTGGACGTTTTTCCGCAGTTTTATCTTCCACCTTACCCAAATAACCTTGTAAAACAGCACCACCAGCCAGCGCTGCTTCTGTGGCAATATCTAGAAAAATTTGTAAATCAGCCATAAATTAGGTTAAAGGTCAAAGGTTAAAGGTTAAAGGTCAAAGGTCAAAGGTTAAAGGTCAAAGGTCAAAGGTCACAAGTTAGGAGTGCGAGCGTCTCGCTCGCTATTTAACTGCCCCATCACCCCATCACCCCATCACCCCATCACCCCATCACCCCATCACCCCATCACCCCATCACCCCATCACCCCATCTCCCCCCTCTCCCTATCTCCCCATCATCGATAAACACGACGAAACTCAGAAGGAGAGAGACGCATGGGGTCTTCGGGGTTCCAAATTCCTTCCCCCATCAGTCTAGACCAATGCTGTGCGCGTTCCAAGCGGGAATCGTATTTATGATTTGGCGATCGCGCTGTAAATAATGCATGACCTTCTTTAACAAGTAGTTCGTTTACTAAGGTTTCATCTTTCCACACGTAAGCTAAAATTCGTCCATATTTATCTTTAGCTTCCACGTCAAATTCTAATCTCACAGGAGAAGATTTACTGTCAATCAACTCCATCAAACGCTGTCTAGAAGCTTCTCCCCAAGGACGCTGACGTATAGAAGGAGCGGTGATACCTGTTAAACGCACCTCAGAAATCAAAGAAGGTTGCTCGCGTAAACCTACCACCTGTAAAGTTTGTCCGCTAACTACCCGCACTACCTGAATCGGTACCGTACCGTCGTTTAACCCACTTTTTTTAGGTTGACACCCCAGCAACAGCAACAAGCAACATAAGAAAATAACTGTTTTACCCATTATTAAATAAGAATTTCAGATTTTAACCAGGACTTACGCACTCCTTATGAAAAATCAGGCTTTGGGATTGCTTCGCTTCGCAATAACGAAATTTCGTTATTATTGCGTAAGTCCTGAACAATTTACTCCCCATCCCCCCACCTCCCTATCTCCCCACCTCCCCACCTCCCCACCACCCCATCTCTTTAATCTTCCTCAATCGGTAAACCAACGCGAACCCGACCTTTGGCAAAATAACGTCCGAATTGTAGCTCGTAAACTTCGTCTTCGTCTTGCGTTTCTAGCTCCAAGTCGGAACAAGCATAACTAACGCACAATAGCGCATAGCCTTTTCTTTGCAAATTAGGTGATAATCCCACAGCTTCCGGTTGAGAAATTTTTCCCGAAATGACTTTGACAGCGCAAGTAGTACAAGCACCATTACGACAGGAAAATGGTAAGTCTACTCCCAGAGCTTCAAAACTGTGGAGAATGTAGCGGTTTTCGGGAACTTCCAAAGTGTGGGTAATACCTTTAGCGCGATCCCGAACTGTGACTTTGTATGTAGAGGACATGATGATTTGAGATTTTGGATTATAAATTATAGAATTATTCTCTCAAAGTTTGCAGTTTATTTGATTTCAATGTAGAATGACTTCTTGTGGCACCTGGAGAGGTGGCCGAGTGGTTGAAGGCGCAGCACTGGAAATGCTGTGATGCAGCAATGTATTCGAGGGTTCGAATCCCTCCCTCTCCGTTTTGTTTCTCATATCGCAATTTCTTGATTGTTTGGGTAGTAAGAGCATCTTGCTTGAACTACCGTGATTCAATAAATTAAATTAATTTTCGGAAGCTGCCTAACTGGGACTAGCTGTCCTCCGGACACGCTAAGCGTTCACCACAGTTGCGGCTAACGCACTAGAATATGTTCAAATTTATATCCTGCGGGAACACCTTGCGGTGAACGGACACGCAATAAGCTGTTACGCATTTAATTTGTATAATACTAGCGAGCAAGATGCTCGCACTACAATATTTTCAGGTTTTCCTGTTATACAATTTAGCTGCACATCAGCTTACCTACGCTCCGCTAACCGCTAGCCGCGTGGTAACGCGAACGCATTATAAAAAATTTAGCTACATACACATCAGCTTATCTGCTGCTGTACATTTTTTGTTCGGAACAAAATTGCTCCCTCTAATGTCTTTCCCATAAGTATTAGCAAGCAAAATAATTATTTATATTGCAACAGCTAATACTAGCTATACAAAGATTTAATGATTGTTTAAATTACACTATTATAATATTTTTAATGGTGTGATTAGAGTTTTGGAGTTAATTAGTAGTATGTCTGTATCTAGTGTTTCAGAACGCAATTCCAAGGATTTTAAGTCAAGTTCGGTTAATACTTGCTATCAGGTTGACCAGCAAGCTAAGCTGATTAACTTGCAAGCAGAAGTAGATTTATTGTTGCTACAGTTGCAAAAATATAAGCTACAAAAGGAAAGTTGTACTTACGAATAGTCTTGTTAAATTTTCAAATTGCGCTTGTCGTTATTTATGTTTAATTGAAGCTATGGCAAGCGCTGCTGTTGAAAACGCGGATTTGTTTGAATAAGAGCATTGACACAAAAGTTGGATGAACAAAAAATAGAGAAATATCATCAAAGTCAATACCTCAATAGTTTGTAAATTTATTTTACTGGTTTACTCAAGTGCTATATAGCTATTAAAAGGATTAATTGAGTTAGAAAAAACTTTGCTAAAAATTGACTTTTAATATAAATAATGCTATCAAAGTCCTGATAAACAAGCAATTAATAAAAACTGGCGTGAATATATCTCCACCGAAGAAAAAGCTGCATATCGGATGGCAGGGAGTTTTCTCACTTTTAATGTATGTTCTGATGTATTTACCGATCGCAGTACTTGCCTTTTATAGTTTTAATCGATCGCCATACAGCAGTGCTTGGGAAGGATTTACTTGGGAATGGTATCAAAAACTATTTAGTGATGAACGCATTTTATCAGCTTTACAAAACAGTTTGATAGTTGCTTTTAGCGCTGTTGGGATTTCTGCGGTGCTAGGAACGTTGATGGCTGTTGGATTAGCGCGTTATCGCTTCCCTTTAAAAGGTTTATACCGAGGAATTTCTTATTTACCGTTGATTATTCCCGATATTGCGATCGCGGTTGCTACTTTAGTCTTCCTAGCAGCGTTTGCAATTCGCTTGAATGTGTGGACTGTTGTTGCAGCTCATGTGGTATTTTGCTTAGCATATATCGGTCTTATTGTTTCTTCTCGATTAACTAACTTAAATCCTCATTTAGAAGAAGCTGCATTAGATTTAGGAGCTACACCTTTACAAGCTTTTATCAAAGTCTTATTACCTCAATTAATGCCGGGAATTATCGCTGGTTGTTTATTAGCGTTCGTCCTGAGTTTAGATGATTTCTTAATTGCTAGTTTTACTGCTGGTAGCGGTTCTAATACTTTACCTATGGAAATTTTTAGCCGCATCAGAACGGGAGTGAAGCCAGATATTAATGCTTTAAGCGTAATTTTAATAGTTGTATCTGCAATTGTGGCTTTCGTTGCCGAATCAATTCGCGCTTCAGCGGATTCTAAAAACCAAGATTAGAGTAAAGATAGCCGTTTTCGGTTGAATGTAATATATTTCGGGAAACCTTACCCTACGGACTTTACCGAATATGAAATGTAATACGGTTCAGTTAAAAGAATTGATTACTTTTTACTTTTAAATACTTTCCTGCCTCGATTTTTTCGGAATTCTCTTACTTTATCGTAGTTTTTAGACCCTAATAAACCTAACACTGTTATAGCTACACTCTGCCGTAGATACATGGATGTAAAAAGAATTTGAGGGTAATAATGTACAGCTTGTTGACGGTAAAATGTTGCGTTTTTATAGTCTTTTTCTACTTGAATAGCAGACCAAGCTGCATAAATATTAATCCAACAATAGCTACGTTTTTTTAAATAAAGTAAGTTTTCTGAAACATCTTTGAAGGTTTTTTCAATTACTAGAGATAGCTGAGGAATTGTTTTTTTATCGCTTTTAGTTGTATTTTGAGAATGTCTTCGATAGAGAGTTAAAAATTCTTTAATTACTGCAAAAGGATACATTGCAGCAATCCGAGTCCACTTTCTATAGTTTCTGGCAGATAAGTCATCGCATTATAAGCTGGAATAATTACAGATACTTTTGGCATAGTTCGATTTTAGATTTGTCTTACGGACACGCTACGCGAATGACAACGGATGTTTTCGGTTTATTTTGTTTTAGATTTGTCCTACGGATATGCTACGCACAGGAATTTTAGAGTTAAAAGTTAGGAATTGGAAGTTATGAGTTAATAATTTTGAATTGTCTCCCCACCTCCCCTTACACATTTTAACCTCACCCCCGCAGTATCGCTCTCTGTTTAGTATGGTGTTAAAGTAAAAATATTTTGCTCAAAAAATAGTTATAACGGTTTTCTGTTGCGTAAAATGATATAGATGAAAAAGCATCTATTGCTTGCAATATAAAACATATCAAGATTCGGCAATAAGTTACAACGTCAGTTTCGGTAAAGATGAAAAAGTTTCAGATTTTAACGAGCCATTTTAGGCTGCGTATTTTGGTTGTGTTTTTGATTGGCGTAATGATGGCTTTGGTGATTAGCTGTCCGAGGACGTTTGGGAAAACCCCCTATAGAGACAAATTTTTATCGCCATTTTTATCAACATCAATTTGGAATATGCCTATAGGTTCGGATGCGCGTTACATCAAGGCAAATATTGGTAAAGCAAAGTATGCAGAAGCAGACGAAGAATATTTTTTTCAATTGAAAGATAAGCACCCACCACGTTCGGTTTATGCTCCCGGTGCTTGGGGAGAAGGACGCTGTACTGGTAAAAAATATATGGATATTAAAATACCTATTCCCAACGATCTGATTATTCCAGACGCAACAAAAAAACCATTCCGTACACCAAATAATGCTTCAGCTTTCTTGATGCCCGATGGTAGAACATTAGTACAGCTTTCACCCTTGGCTCGTTGTGAAAAACAAGGTTCAGTATACGGTTGGCGATATGAAAACGTAGATATCTATGGAGAAGGAATAGGTGGCGCACACTTTGGTTCTGGGTTATCTTCAATTGGCGGTTCAATTCGTAAAGGCGAACTTACAAACGATAAACCGATTCGTCACGCTTTAAAAGTTGTAATTTGGGCAGAAAAATATCTATTTTATGATGAAAAAATACGCGGATATCGCTGGCCCGCAGATCGTGCCGATAATTATGCAGCAGAAGGTTACGGTGGTATTAATCATGCTTTAGTGCAAGGTTCATTGCTAGCAATTCCGCCAGAAACGACAAAAGAAAGTCTTAAATTAGAAACACCAGCAGGTCAAAAGCTATTTAATGCCTTGCAAAACTATGGTGCTTATGTTGTAGAGGACTCAGCCGGAGATGCTCATTATTTTGCAGTAGAAAAAGGAGTTCCCGACGAGTTTCGTAACAATTACAGTTATGACTTCAATACTAAAAACGGGAAATTTTACGATGACTTTATGAAGCTATTTGAGGCATTATATATTGTCGATAATAATAGTCCGAATAGTATTGGTGGTGGTGGAACTCCCCGTGTTTCTCTTGCGCCACCGATTGGGAATTAAATGGTAGGGAGCTTACCTTGCTTCATTGAGAATATAGGTTGCATTTTTATCCATTTTTTAACTAGCCACTTAATCAAACTTTGAGCATATTCTCCTAACAAGATTTGTGGATGTAGACGGATAGCTTTGCATAGCTTTTTCGTAGCTTGATTAATTCCACTCAAATCCGTACTATATTCTAGATATTGTTGCGTACAATACTGATAAACCCAAGCTAAACTGCGATTTTTCAGATATTTATATTGTGGTGAGGCAGCTTTAAAAGTTTTTTCAAACATGATCAACATCTGTTTTTCGATACCATCAATTTTTGATGTCATTGAACCAGAAGATTGACGATAAAAAATTTGGTGTTTGGGAACTAGAGCAAAATCACAATATGAAGCTAACCGCAGATAAAAGTCCCAATCTGCACAATGGGGAAAATTAGAGTCATATCCTCCAACACAATCAATTATTTCACGACGAATTAAGGGGTTGGAGCCGTGAGCAAGAAAATTTTCTACTAATAAGTTTGAATATACATCACCTTTGAAGTACACAGGATTACCTGCTTTAATGACTTTACCTTGCTCGTACATAAAATAAGTCCAACTATATGCAACTCCTGCTTCTGAATACTTTTCTAAAACTGCAAGTTGGAGTTCTAATTTATCAGGTGTCCACAAGTCATCAGCGTCTAGAAAAGCAATAAACTCTCCATTTGCATGAGATATCCCACGATTACGAGCGGCGGATACACCCCCATTTTCATAAGAGAAAACCTTTATTCTCTCATCATCAAAATTATTTATGATTTCAACAGTTTTATCAGTTGAACCATCATCGATAATAATTACTTCAAAATCTGAAAAAGTTTGTTTTTGAACCGATTCTATTGTTTCTCTAATCGTCGATTCGGCATTGTAAGCAGGAATTACAATAGATATTGTAGGCATTTTCATTTTAATAACACGAATAATATTTATTCCCTTGATTTTAATGTGTATTTGATAGCCCAAATACTAAATAATGGTGTAGTAAAAAATTGAAAAGTTGTAACTAATATTGCTACTGCTAAAATTCCCCATTTCACAACAAATAAGGCTAATATTGAAAACGTCAAAGTTTTAATTAGATTCCAATACAGACTTATACGGGGTTTACCTATGGCATTTAATAAGTGATAGACGGCATTATCAATTGGTATAGGTAAAGCGGAGAGACAAATAAGTACCAGTATTGGAATTGCAGTTGTCCATTTCTGCCCAAAAATAATCGGTACATAAAATGGAGCCAAACTTGATTGTAGGATAATCAAGGGAAATGTAACTATGCAAATCTTTTTAAGACTGCTAAAAAATCTTTTTCTAAGTAGATTTGTGTTATCACTTACTTCGCATAAATAAGGGAATAAAGCTGAGTTAAATGTGTTTATGACATTCATACTAATCCCCAATCCAGCATTAAAAGCAAAATAATAAATACCTAATGCTTCAACTCCTAAAAATCTTCCAACTATCAGGTAATCTATATTTCCTTTAATTTTATTTAACAGTTCAATACCAAGTAAATTACCTCCAAAACCTGCAATCTTTCGCCATCCTTCCAAGGAAAAAGATTTAGGTGGTCGCCAATCATGATTTCTCCAGGTAATTATAATCCATAATGGAGTTGTTAGAACCATTGCCCAAACTATAGACCACACCCCCATACCTAAAAGGGCAAGAATGACAGTAATTGTATTGTTAACAAGTGACTGAGCAGCATTGCACAAAGCTGTAATTTTTAAGCGATTTTCTCTTTCAATTATGGCTAAATGAACCATGTACAACGGAAGCATCAAGTATGTTATTGCTGCTACACAAATTGGTAAAACTAATTGTTTTTTTCCATAAAAATCAGCAATAAAAGAAGCTGCAAGACATTGGATGATAAAAATCGAGCCGGACAAAATCCAATTTAACCAGTACGATGTGTTGCATATAGTTTTGACATCTTGCTCCGGGGCTTGAATAATTTTGGCTCCAATTCCACCTCTAAGTGTAAAAACGTTGGCAAACTCAAATAAAGTATAAATGACTGCCATCAATCCGTAGTCTTCTGGGGTGAACATGCGAGCTAAAGTGACCGTTGTCCCTAAGCGGAAGACACGATTTAACAGTTCTGCTCCACCAAGCCAACCAACATTGCGGATATACTTACTGGATAAAATTTGTTTTAATTTATTGGTTGTTAATTTTTTGTTCAGCATTTTAACGGGAGTGGGCGTTGGGAATGGGGCATTAAGCTTTAACCTTTAACCTGTGTTTAAGAGAACATCGCGTAATTGCCTACCAACGGTTTTGGGGGCAAAACAATCTTCGGCGCGACGGCGAGCATTGCGACTCAATCGAGTACTTAAAATTTCATCCTCTAACACCCGCCGAAGCCCAGATACCAAGGCGTTACTGTCCCCACGAGGTACAATTATTCCACCATGAGTCTCACCACCTTCAAAGATATCGGGGACACCGGGAGCATCAGCAGCTACCACGGGTAAACCGCAAGACATAGCTTCAATCGGTGCAAGCGGAAAACCTTCTAATCGGGAGGGGAAAGCGTAAACATCCGCTGCTGAAAGATAACATTGCAGCACAGTGCGATCGCTAACAAATTCGTTTCGCCACATCACCCCGCGCAGTTTCATGTTTACAATGCATTGCTGAAGTCGATTTGCTTCAGAACCAGTTCCTACTATAAGTAGCTGTAAATCTTTGTCTGGACACTCATCACACAATTGTTGCCAAGCATCTAATAAAACATCAAGCCCTTTGCGCTCTATTTCAATTCTTCCATGCCAAGCTACTACTTTCGCATCATCAGGAATTCCTAAAGTAGCTCTTGCTTGCTGGCGTTCTATTGCCTGCCATGTGGTAATCTCTAATGGATTGAATATGCGAGCTACTTTATCAGAAGTTATGTTGTAATTATTACGAACGCGCTCAATCTCACTTTGCGTAGCAATAATTAAACCCTTACAAGTATTAATAGAAAGTTGTCGTACAGGTGCTTCTAAAATACTTTGAGTTTTATTACCTCCCTGAAAAGTTGCAAAAACTGGTATATTTATTAACTTTCCTAAAAGTACGCAACTATCAAAACGAGCGTACTCATATTCTTGGCATAAAATGGCTTGACAGTTTTCGCGTTTTAGTTCCCGCGCTAGCAAACCTAAAGGTGTACATAAATAAGTTCCGAAACTTTTAGCTAAATCCTTTAATGGTGTAAAGAATGAACGATGAATACTGCTGTTATCCTCTATGTCTTTAAAAGATTGATTTTCTTTTGCACCATACATATTAAGCGATTTGCGTCGCAAAGCCCGATAAGCATGATACATCCGAGAAGGAGGCAGTACGCACATCTGGGTGCCAGTTGGTTGATGAATAAAACGAGTTGGTTTATCAACAGTGGCTGAAATGCAAAATAGTATTGTTCTGACACCAACCTGTTTAAGAGCATTGATGTATCCAAAAATCCAACTACCAATAAAATCTTGACAATAATCTTCAAAGGAAATATTGATACTGTCTAAGAAATCATCAATCAAATCGTAACAGTGCAGTAAAGCAATAGTTGGTTGTGATTTATTAATTGAGTAATAAGATTGATGCTGCTCATCTAGTTGCTCAATTAGCTCTACATTTGAAGACTTAATCATGCTTGCAACCTTGGGTCTTTTATGGTAATAGATTTTTTCGTTAACTGAATCAAATAACTAGATATTTTTTGCGAAAATATTTGTTTGAATAACAACTTAATTAATAATTTTTGAGTCAAGCTATCTAAAAGAGTTTTCGGTTGTAAACCAATAGCGGATAACAAATGTTGTCGAGCTTCAGCTATTCCAAGATTATCATTGCGATGTTGTAAATAGAGACTAGCGCAATATCTATGAAAGTTAGTCAAAGTATATTTTTTTAGATATTGCAGTTGTTTAGGAGCAGCATTATAAGCTTTTTCAATCGCAATTAAAGATGCTTCTTTCATTACCTCAACTTTGGATGACATTGCTCCAGGAGTTCGACGATATAAAATCTGATATTTAGGAACTACGACAAAATTAAAGCGTGCTGCTATTCTTAACCAATAGTCCCAATCCTCACAGGATTTAAGAGTCGGTTCAAATTCTCCTACGACTTGAATCGCTTGGGAACGAATTAAAGTATTGGAACCACTGTGAATAAAATCACCTATTAGCAACTGCTGATAAACATCACCCGTAAAAGAATATTGAGGAGACGGAAGGAAAGATATTGCTTCTCCTCGTTCATCAACATCCATAAAACAAGTCCAACTATATGCAAGTCCTGCTTCGGGACTCTGTTTTAAAGCATTTAGCTGCATTTCCAATTTGTTTTTTGTCCATAAGTCATCAGCATCGAGAAATGCAATAAATTCCCCAGTAGAATGAGAAATACCCCGATTACGCGCTGTTGGAAGTCCGCGATTTTGAGAAGAAAAAATATTTATCCGTTCATCTTTAATACTTTCAACTATTTCTACTGTTTTATCTTTTGAACCGTCGTTAATAACAATAATTTCAAAGTCTTGAAATGTCTGTTCAAGAACAGATTCTATAGTTTTTATAATCGTTCTTTCAGCGTTATAAGCTGGAATCACAATAGAAATTTCCGGCATTATTTGACCTATCAAACCTATTAAAGTTATAAATTTTATAATCAATGAAATATTATCCACCAATTGCTGCTGTATATCGCCGTAGCAGATGAAGTAACTTCACAAATTTTTGATAACCTTCAGTTCCAAACCACCGCTGGATCTCAATAGCTAAACTCAGTCTGATAAATTCTTTAGAGAAACATATGCGAGGGTAATATTTTATCGCTAAATTACGAAAATGAATTGCTATTTTATAGTCTCGATTGCAACTTTGCAAAGGCTTCCAAGCTATACAAAAATAAGCAGCGGCATAGGATTTATTCTTCAAGCGTTCTAATGTTTTTGGAGCAGAAAAGAAAGCTTTTTCAATTACTAAATTGTAACTTTTTTCCATTCCTTGCCAATTTTTAGAGCCGCTATTCGAGTGTTGTCGATAATAAACTAAAACTTCCTTTACTACTTTAAAAGGAAAGCGAGCAGCAATACGTAACCACATATCCCAATCTTCAACACACGAGCCTAAATTCGGATCGAATATACCTACATCATCAAAAGAACTGCGACGAACCATTGCTACACTACCGCATTCAACAAGATTACATTCGGTAAGTTTTTCCCAAACATTACCTTCAAATTGATGCTTTAAAATTCTACCTGTAGATTTACCTGTTTCATTAATATATTCGACCCAGGTATATACTAATCCAACTTCTGGATTTTCCTCTAAAACACATAGTTGCTTTTCTAACTTTGTCGGCTCCCACAGATCGTCAGCATCAAGAAATGCTAAATATTCTCCTTTAGCATTAAAGATACCTGTATTTCTTGCTTCTGCCAACCCTTTATTCTCTTGAGAAATCAGATGAATGCGCCGATCTTGGAGTTGAGAAAACCACTGTTCAATTCTATCTGAACTACCATCATTGACAATAATTACTTCAAAGTCATCATATGTCTGTCTCAGCAGATTATCTAGAGTTTCTGGAAGATAGTTCATTGCATTATAAGCGGGAATTACAACAGATATTTTCGGCATTTTATTATCACCTTTATTTTTTACTTATTACTCCTAACTCCTAACTCCTAACTCCTAACTCCTAACTCTTTCCCCCCCTCCTCTTCCCATCCAACAATTGCGAATAATAGCCACCAGTAAAAAAAGAAAGTTGTATGATTCCAAACGTTATCCGTAGCCATTCCTATAAGTATTGCCGCGAAAATAGCTATCATTGTTACGCAAATGCTTCGACGCGGACTTCCTAATGGTGAATTTCGTAAATATTTCGCTAGATAAACTATTTGCATTCCTAAAAATACAATAAAGCTTATTAATCCGATAATTCCAGTTTCTGCGAGATATCGAAGATAATCGTTATGAGCATAATTTTGAAAATAAGTTATATATTTACTGGTACCCAACCCATATCCTAAAAGCGGCGATTGTTTCCAAGCATCTATTAAAAAACTCCATTGAGCGATTCGCCAATTTGCGCTGTTTCCATCTCCAAATGATAATAATATTGTTCGCGATATATCTAAGTCTTGATTAAAAACTGGTGTTTCTAAAACTCCGGCTAATTTTTCACTCCCAAATTCCGTACTCGCGAATAAGTAAAATATGATTGTGATAAATAAAATTGCCCCAATTAACCTTAATAAATTCAATTTAGGTGTAATCAAGACAATTACAAAAACTGACATCATAATTAAACTGGTAAGGGATTTTGTCATTACCATAAAAAATGCCAAATTCCCTAATAATGTCAACCAAAACCAACGGTTTTTTTGAATATGACTTAATTTCCACAAAGTTAAGCCAATAAATAAAAATAAAAAAGTTCCGAATGTGCTTGGATGTCCCAAAGTTGAACTAAAACAGTTTGGACAATATGTCGTAGCAGGAAAACTAAAATTTATAGCAAGCTGCAAAAATCCTACTATTAACGGTATCAACAGACTAAAAAATAAGACTGGTATAATTTTTTGCAGATGAATTTTTCCCTTTAGCTGCATCACCAGCAGATATGTCATCAACCAAGAAAATATCCGCGTCCACTCTCTAATCCCATCTCCTAAATATGTTTTTCCTAATAATCCCCAACCGACTATTGGTAAAACTATCCATATTCCTAAAAATGCTACCCATCCTGCAAAAATCCAGAAAAATTTATCTGTATGAACCTTTTTTCCGATTAGTATTTGAACTATTACATAAAGTATTGTTAGTGCATCCAAACCAATAGCAAAAGCCGCAGGTATTTGCTGTGCGGAAAAAGGGTCTAAGGAACTACGCAATACTAATAAAGTTAATACAGCTTGTTCAAATCGAGCGAAAAAGAATACGAGTACTGCTACTACACCCAAAAGCAAACCTACTACTACAGGTATCGCACCAGCCCCAAATCCAACAGCTACTCCAATTGCCATTCCTGCCAATCCTACCAAGAATGCCCCATAAGAAGAACTGTTGAATTTATTCGTTAACATTATCTTCTTCTCCCTGGAGTCAAATATCTTGTCGGTTGATAACTTTTGACGGGATAGTGATAATATTTCTCTGTCAAATTGGACATTCCATTAACTACTACTCCCAAAATTGATATTTGATTGCTAGTCAATTCTGATACTGCTCGTTGCAGCATTTGTTTATTGGTAAAGCTGGGGCGTGTTACCAAAACTACTCCATCACTCTGCTTGCTCAAAGTAGAAGCATCCGCGCAAGCACTGATAGGAGGCGTATCTATAATAACTAGATCGTACTCCTTCGCGGCTGACTCCAGAATCGATTTCATTGCTCTAGACTCTAACAACTGCGAAGGTCGTCCGTGCAGTTCTCCGCAAGTCAAAATATCTAAATTCTCTACGTCAGTCTTTTGTATCGCTTCAGCAAAACTTCTCTTGCCCTCAATTATCTCAGTAATTCCTGGCTTTGGTAGTAAATTAAACAGGGTATGCTGGGTCGGTCTGCGTAAATCTGCGTCAATTATCAGGGTTTTTCGAGACAGCATTGCCGAAACTGCGGCTAGGTGAGAAACTACCACCGATTTACCTTCACCGGAAATGGTGCTGCTAACCACGATTAGATGTAATTCATCATCATTGCGGAACTCCAGAGTTTTGAACAGCATTCGGTAAGGTTCCACCAAAGCAACTTGGTCTAAAAATCTGTCAGAGGGTTCTAATACCAAAGTTTTCGCAGGTAAACGGGGTAATACTCCCAGTAATGGTAAATTAAGTAATTCTTCAGCTTCCCTCGCATCTTTTAAGGTGTTATCCATCAATTCCAGCAGTAAAATGACCCCTGTAGCTAAAATAGCTCCAAAAATCGTCGCTAGAGCCAAAACTACAGGCTTTTTCGGCGATGCTGATGATTCTGGAACTGTAGCCGATTCTATAATTCGGACATTACTCACCTTTTGTGCTTGAGCAATTCTTGCTTCTTCTAACTTACTTTGTAAAAATTTTAAACTTGAAGCAGCTTCTTCTCGTTCCCGGACAAGTTTTGTTAAAGGCTGTTGTTTAATTGGTAATTGAGCCAAACGAGTTTCCAAATCGGACACTTGAGTCTGTACGATTGCTAATTTCTTTTCGATCGCTAAACGTTCGACTTCGTTGGTAATTAATTTAGCAGTTAATTCTTGGGAAAGTTGATCGGAAGCTATATTTTTAGCAGGAACAGCTTGATTTGTGGATGATACTTTAGCTAATTCAGAAAGGTACATTTGACGGAAAGCGTCCCGTTTTTCCGTTAACTGCATGACTTGGGGATGGTTTGGGGTAAACCGCAAACGCGCTTCTACAAGCTGACGTTCCAACTCAGCTAAACTAGCCCGCATTTTAACTAGTTCTTCATCTGCACCGCTGCGAACCGCAGAATAAGCACTACTCAGACTACCAGCATCCGTAATTTGTCGTAAAGAAGCTGCTTGCGATCGCGATTCTTGGAGTAAAGCGCTCAAAGTCCGTTCTTGTTCTTCGAGAGATGCTAAATTCTCCACCAAAGCTTTAGTTTGTTCGTCAAAGGCAACAATACCGCTAGCTTGTCTGTACTGATTTTCCGCAACTTCAGCCTGTTGTAATTTCTTTGTCGCGATTGGTAGTTGTCTATTCTCTAAAAATTCCTTAACTTTAGTCGCTTCCGAACTAATGGTTTTAATATCGTAATCAACCATTGCCGCAGATACAGCGTTGAGCAATTGAGCCGCTAGAACTGGGTCTTTATTCTCATAGCCTAACTGGAGAATATTAGTTGCCGGAACGATTTTTGCGCTCAAGTTTTTACGTAAATATTCCGCAGTCAAACCGTCTTTCCCAAAATCCTGTTTTTGCCCTTGGAATTGAGAATTAAATATTTCGATTGCCTTCTCCAGAACTCGCTGCGACTTCACCAACTCAGCTTGATCGGCCAAGGGACTCGGACCACCAGGCATTTGGCTTCCCATCTGAGTCAAATCTCGACCCAATTCCGAAACACTCACCTGTTTATCATCAAGCATCAACCGCGTAGAAGTTTCATAAACACGCGGAGTAACGCTCAGGTAAACAACAGCCCCACCGATTGCCGCAATCAAAGTAGCAAGAGCGGGTAAACTTCGCCGCTTTAATACCGTTAGTAAGGATGAAATACCTTTCTCCATTGCGCGTACCTTCACAATTTTGGATTTTGGATTTTGGATTTTGGATTTTGGATTTAAAGAGTTAGGAGTTGGGAATTAAGACATTTGACCTTTAACCTACTCCCTAACTCCTGCAAGTCCTTTCTCAGGTTTTTTCACATTTACTTCTGGAGGTAAATTCAAAAGTTTTTCGTATAATTTCAAGGTTTCGTTTGTAATATATTCCCAGCTATAGTTGCCGGTTACGTAATCTTGTGCTTCGTGAGCCATTGTTACCATGTGGGTTGAGTTGTCGGTAGCCCAGGATAGTTCTTTGATGCAAGATTCTAGAGAACCAGCTTCAAATAATCGACCCCGACCGCTACCAATTAACTGCTGATGGGGTGGTATATTGCTTGCTAATATCGGAATACCTTCGCGCATCGCTTCTAACATCGCCATCGGTAATCCTTCCACATCTGAAGGCAAAACAAATAACCCAGCCCCCCGGACAATTTCTGCTAAACGCGCTCCTTGCAGTTCCCCGGCAAATACAATATTGCGATCGCGAGCAATTTGTTCTAATAATTTGGCGGTGAAATTTTTGGTATTGCTAACACCCCCAGCTAAAACCAGCTTCCAGTTTGAAGGTTGTAAATTTCTGAAGGCTTCTACAAGTAAGTCGGGACGTTTTTCCGGTACTAATCTGCCCAAAAATAACATATATCGTCCCCGCTCCAAACCTAATTTAGACCCGTAAGCAAAATCTGGATCGGAACTTGCATAACTAGCTGGAGCGGTAGGAATGTATACTGCATCCCTACCATAGGTTTGTAAAAAATAAGTCTTGAGCGCATCAGAAACCGCAATCATTCCATGAGCGCAACGTACTGCCATCTGTTCGCCCATTTGAATTAAACGAGTCGAAAAATTACCCCATTTCGCCCGCTGCCAGTCTAATCCATGACAGGTTACAACAATCTTTGAGTTTGTGGTAATCCGCGATAAACCTGTAAATAAAGATGGACCGAGAGCCTGAAAATGAATAATGTCGTATCTGTTACCAGTGGTGGCTAATGCTCCGAGTGCCGAGGTCACAAAAGCATCTACCCCTCTCATACGTACATCTGGTAGAGAAATAACCTTAACACCATCAAAATAGTAGTTCTCTAACCAAGAACTATCGGTATAAGAAGAACGAGCAAACAAATCTACACTATGACCTTGAGCTACCATCCGGGGATAAACTTCCGCACAATAATGTTCAATTCCACCCTGTCTGGGAGGTAGACCTTTTGCACCAATTACAGCAATTTTCATCTTTCGTTTGCTCTCAAGATGTTTATAAGCATTAAACGCTAACAGATTGTTTTAAGCGTTGCTCCCAACGTTGCCACATTTGACTGTAAACTTGACTGACTACAGTGCTGGCAGCATAAGGCTGGGCGCTTTTCACGCAGGATTCAACAGGATAATTTTCGGGATGCATCGCAACTTTACGTAAAGCCGAAGCGATACATTCAGGTGTTCGCTTAGAACAAACAATACCGCTACCGGGAGATAGCAATCTGGGAGTATCACCGGCTTGGGTTGTAACTATTGGAGTTCCGCAAGCAAGAGCCTCTAAAACTACAAACGGCAATCCTTCAAAAGCGCTGGTTAAGACAACAGCATTGCAAGCCCGATGTAAATTGGATAATTCCTGTTGTCGAACTATTCCTAACATAGTGACTCGCTGCTCTAATCCTAAAGAACTAATTTCATCGCGTACTTGTCTGCTCAATTCACCTTCACCCGCGATTAATAAGTGAATATTTGGCTCGTCTAATGCTTCGATCGAACGTATTAGTAATAAAGGATCTTTTTGTGGGTGCAGTCTGCCAGCAAACAATACAAAACGGGTATTTTCGCTTTTGTTTAACTTTGCAGCCAAATCGCGTCTTTGCCGATCGCGTTCTTCCCCAAAAACGGGATAAAAAACTTCTTCATCGAAAGTATTGTTCAACAAGCTTACCCTGTCGGAGATATCAGGATAACGCTGTTCATAAAGTGATTTTGAGTCACTATTGCACGAGTAAATATGATCAAACTGTCCTACTAAAGCACGTTCCAAAGCAAAATAAGCTGTGGGCAATCTGCGCCACAAAATAGCGTTCTTATCATCTGCCGATGTCATTTGCTTTTTGATATCGTTCTGGATAAATAGCGTCTTTTCCCCAATCCATTTCAAAGTGGCGATCGTCGGCTCCAGTCTGTAAAAATGCATAAAATCAGAGGCGTAACAACGCCCCATCATTGCAGCCGTATACTTCACAGTCGTCGGTACAATACCTCTAATATTATCGTCCTCGACTACAAATAAGGGCAGAAAACTAATTTCTCGACCTGCAAATTCTTTTTTTTGCCATCTACCTAAAGGCTCATTTCTACTCTGTGCCGTTCCAACAAGTCTGACCTCAAATTTGGAGGGAGCATACTTAATAAAAATGTTAATTAATGTTTGTATTCCTCCAATCGTCGTATTCCAAGGATTATATTGGTAAAAAATTGTTAAAACTGGCTTACGCATTGCTAACCATCCCACACAATATTAAACGCGCAAATTTTTTCGTGATCGCATGACAAACTCTTGAACTAAATTTAAGCAATCCTTTACCAACAGCTTATAAATATCAATAACCTTGCAAATGTACGCAAAACAATTTTTATTTGTTTATAAAAATTTATCACGGTTTTCAAAAGTTTAATATCAATGGGTATCAAAAATCTTCAACTTAGCCGAATCTTTACGAAGATTTTATTTAAGAGGTATAAACTATTTCTTTGAATTATCGAATACGGATACTGCAAGGTATTTTTGTGTAACTGCAAACAAAAATAATCCGTAAGAAATTACAGGCTTTATCATAACTTAATATAGAGTTCGGTAGAAAGCCCCATATTAGGCTGTTGACTCTATAAGTAATTAACCTTTATTTTTTTTTGTACATTTTTATACAAATTGATACGGCAGCTAACTAATTCATAGTCTCCGACTGGGAACTCCTGTATGTAAGGCTTTGCCTCAAATATATTAAGAGGTAGAGCCTCCAGGCAGCCTTCAGAGGAGTTAATCAAAGGTATCTTTAGAAAAAAAATCCCAGCCGACCAGCCGGGAACGAGGAAAGACCTATTTATTCTGATGTCTTCGATTTTGCTTCCAAGTTTTCCAAACGACTTCTGAGTTCTTGGTTTTGCTGCTTAAGCTGTTCCAATTCGGAACGTAAATCGTTTACAGCACCTTCTGATTTAGTATTTTGAGCCACTTTATCAATTTCTTCTTCAGCATAACGACGCACGCGACCATCTGGGGTTTGTACGGCTAAAGTCCGTAAAATACCAATGGCTTTTTTAGTTTCCATTTGTCCGAGTGAAGATGCTACGGCAACTTGGGTTAAGAAGAAAGTTTCTTGAGCAAGTTTGGTTAATCTTTCCAAAATCCTTTCTAAATTCGAGTTACTTTGACCAACAGAAATTTTTCCTAAAGCACGAATTGCTCCCAAACGCAGAGGTTGCGGTACACCTAATTTGGTATAATCCAAGACTAAATTCAAAGCTGCTTCACTAGTTTTTAATTCAGCTAAACCTGTGATCGCGCCGTTTCTAACTACTTCATTCCAACCGGCTTTCGATTGCAAAATATGCTCAAATAGCTGCAATACTTCCGCTTCGTCGGGTTTCTCTTCTCCCATTGTCGCAGCAATGGAACCGATGGAAGCTGCTGCTGCGGATTCTACATAATAACTCTCATCCCCAGCTTGTGATAATTTCTTCAAGGCTTGATAGCTTTTTTCAGTTTTGATTTTACCAAGCGCTTGGACTACCGCTCGCCGCACATAGGGATTTTGATCTGACAAATATTCAATTAAAACATCAAACACTTGGTCTAACTGAACTTCGGCTAACTGCTTAACAACTTCTACCCGGACACCCCAAAAAGCATCATTTTTCAACGATTCCGATAAAGCTTTTACCGCTTCCAATCCGCTTTTCTTAGCTAAAGCAACCGCAGCATAAATCCGCGAAACGGGATTTGCATCGTGGAGTAACTGTGCTTTCAACTCCGGTATGGGATATTCCAAAGTTACAGTTTTGAGATAATGATTCCCCACATCAAAGCTGATAAAATCGGGTTTTTTGTCAACGGGGAAGTAAAAACTTTGTTCTTTCTCGTTTACTCGTACCGTAAATACTTTCAGGTCATGTGGTTCTACATAACCTAAACCAATGGGAATTTTGAGGTCAAATAAATTTTCGTTATTTTTATCTTCCGTAGCTACTTGAGTTTGAGTAACCGTCACCTTTGCTAAATTTGCATCCCCATCCCAAGAGTAAGCAACCTTAAAATCGGGATGTCCACCGCGATACACATATTGGTCAAAAAGAAACGTTAAATTACGACCAGTAGTTTCTTCAATTGCTCGTAATAAATCGATTGTTTCCACAGTTTGATGAGCATTATTGTTTACAAACGTAGCAATAGCTAGCCAAAAAGCATCATCTCCTAACTGCGATCGCAACATATGATAAACGCACGATCCCTTTTCATAAATATGGCGATCGTAAAGCTCAATAGCTTCTCGGTAGACGTGAGTTACCATCGGACGACGGTAGCGACTGCGATCTTCCGCAATATAACGGTTTGCTTGTCCCCATCGATAGTAATCTGCTTCTTGAGAACCATATTCATGCTCAGTCCACATCACTTCAGAATAACTTGCCATCCCCTCCTTGACCCAAGCATGAGACCAATGTTTAATTACTACTAAATCGCCGAACCACTGATGCGCTAATTCGTGAACAACCAAACTTTCGGAATTGCGGTTATCAACAGCTGCTTTTTCATCCAACAAACATCTATCTGTTAACAGCGTAGTCGAAGTATTTTCCATTCCCCCAAAGATGAAGTCATCAACGCAGACTTGAGCATATTTGGGGAAAGCATAGACATATCCGTACTTTTCGCTGAGAAACTCCATCATTTGAGGAGTTTTTTCCATAGTACGTTTAGCATCTGCCGATCGCGGTTTTTCTGCGTAATAAGTAACCGCTTTACCATGCCACTCGTCTTTTATTTCCGCAAAATCACCGACAGCAAGTGTCATTAAATAAGTAGGATGTACCTGCTTTTGTAACCAGTGATAAACTTTATTTTCCCCGTCTTCCTCAGCAGACACTAATTCACCGTTAGAAATTGCCATCAAACCTTTAGGAACCTTGACCCGAATTTCCGAAGTTGATAACTGACCGGGATAATCGAAGCAAGGAAACCAAAACCGCGAATCTTCGTCTTCTCCTTGAGTCCAAACTTGAGTTGGTTTATTGGGATAATGTTCGCTTGGTTGAATAAAATAAATCCCGCGCTGAGGTTTTTCCACCGAATAGCCGATAATAATTTCAACTCGTCGATTAACTTGAGTAGGGGAACTCAATTCAATATCAAGATGTTCGCCGTCATGATCGAACTTTTGGGCGGTTTCGGCCACAGCAACCGACTCAATATTTAAGTTGACAGCATCCAAACGTAAACGGTCTACACCGTCGCAAATCGGCGCTAAAGTTATTTTACAAGTACCGCGAACAACTTGATTTGGGATATCCAAACTCAGATCGAGAAAAATGTGCTTAACCTGTCCGGGGCGATCGGGATTATACTGCGGTTTTGCACCCGGTAAAAGAAAAGACTTATGACGCGGATTTTCGGTATCAAAATGTGAGTGCAACATCTATATCTGTTAACCTTATAATTGGTAAAATTTTGAATGTAGTTAAGAATAACAATTGGTGTTTTATTACCACTTGTGGAATATTGCGCTTTAACGTGAAAGCGTATTACTTATTTTAAGTCTCAAATGGTTTCCTTAAAGTATAAATACTTTGGGCAAGATTTTTTATCTTAATAGATTTTGCCAGATCTATAAATTTATAGTGTGTAGAATTACTAATTTTATCAGTAAATACCGATAATCTGGTAGATGAAATATGAAGTATTAAAAGTGAAGGAGAATTTAACCGCTAGTTAAATCTCTTGTATAGCGCAACATATTCGGAAAAATATCTGAGCTATAGATCGATACTTTTTATTCGATCAATGCCAACTTATGAAAAAGATAATACTGTATGTCTAAACTAAAGTCTAAATTTTTAATTCCTGCGATCGGTTCTGCTATCGTCTTAATTGGTGGTATCGCGACTTATTTGTATTTAAAGGGTGGACCATCTGGAGGTATTTCCGATGCTGCTGCAAGTGCCAAACTAGTTCCAGATGATGCGATGATGGCAACTTATATTGCTACAGATCCAAAACTTTGGTCGAAGTTGGAGCAGTTTGGTACTCCCGAAGCTCAAAAAATAGTTGCTGCGGGACTAAAGAGCTTTAATGACAATTTGTCAAACGATGATAGCATTACTTACGATCAAGACTTAAAGCCTTGGGTTGGTGGTGTAATGGTAGCGGTATTACCTCCACCTGCTGTTAAACCCGCACAAGATACCCAATCCTCGGAACCAAATATCTTGATGGTAGTAGGAATCAAAGATAAGGTAGAAGCTTTAAACTTTGCCAACAAACTCAAGCAGCAAAAAGGCGTTAAAACCAGCGAAATAGACTATAAAGGTCAGAAAATCCAGGAAACCAAAGGTACAAAAACTTCTACATACAGCACCATCTTAAATGACCGCGTATTGTTTGCTCCTTCTCAAAACGCAGTCCAGCAAGCGATCGACACATCAAAAGGAGAACCTTCTTTTTTAAGTAAATCAGGTGCTTCCCAAGTTATGGGAAATAATCTCAAATTAGAGAATACTTTGGCACAAATTTACGTACCCGATTATTCGGCTATGGTGAAAAATTTGATCGCGAATAATCCGCAAGCGCAACTACCACCGCAAACTTTAGAACAATTAAAACAAGTCAAATCCGTTGTTGCAGGTATTGGTGTTGATGATAGCGGAGTGCGGATGAAAGCAAACGCTAACTTAGACTCCCAACTAGTAAAATATGAATACGAAAAAACGCCTGGAAAAGTATTGTCCCAACTTCCCCAAAATACAATTGCTCTAATTAGTGGAGCAGGTATTAGTAAATGGTGGACGGGTTTCGCAGAACAAGCAAAAGACGCTCCCGAACTTAACGTCATGCTTCAGCAAGCAAGAGGACAATTACAGTCAGTCGGTCTAGACTTGGATAAAGATGTTTTCGGGTGGATGGATGGGGAATTTAGCATAGCTGCAATTCCTATACAAGAAGGATTATTAAAGCAAGTTGGATTCGGGGGTGCATTCTTGTTTCATACTGGCGATCGCAAAACCGCAGAAGCCACATTCAGCAAGTTAGACAATCTAGCTAAAGCCCAATCAATCCAAATAGATCGAAAAGACATCGACGGTAAAAACATTACGGAATGGCAAATCCCCGGACAAGGTGCATTACTAGCCCACGGTTGGTTAGATGATAAAACTGCCCTACTAGCTTTCGGCGGTCCTATAGCCCAAACACTTGCAAGCAAGTCATTACAACCCCTCAACAGCGGTCAAACTTTCCAAGGGATCGCAGCAACATTACCAAAAGAAAACGGCGGTTATTTATATATAGATATGGAAAAAGCTCTACCAGTGGTTAACCGTTTTTCCCCACCCACACCAGAAGCAACCGCAATCCTCAACTCAATTCGCGGAATCGGAGTTACCGCAACTAGTCCCAATAAATCCCTTACCCAAATGGAAATGTTATTAGCATTGAAAAAGAATCAGAAATAGGGAATTGAGGATTGGGAATGGGGAATTGGGAATTGGGAATTGGTAATTGGTAATGGGGAAGTTTTAAATTCATAACTCCTAACTCCTAATTCCCTTGTCCCCTTAGCTAAAATGTTTGTTAAATATTTTTTTCAACTTACGACATAATTTCGTTCAAGGCTTATGATTTTTACAGACAAACTTTTGAAAATGTTCCAAATCAACAAGTAAATTAACTAATATTACTGATGGTTCTCGCTACAAAAAATACTGTTCCACTATCTACACGCTTGATCAATGGATTGCTGGGAATTAAGCCACTGTACGGTATAGCCAAACATCAAGCCCGTCAAATGATGGTTAAACGCGGGGAAAGAATTGGTGTACCTTGGAAGAAACAAGTTGAAGAAATGAAAGCGATTGATTGGGAAAGTGAAATCAAGAAGATTGAAAATTCACGAGTTTCTTATCCCGATTACTATATGACTTCATTCCACGCTTATCAAGAAGGCAATCTTGGTTGGAAACCTGCTTTAGAATTAGAAGTTGCAGCTTTGACTGTTCACTCGACACTTTTTAGTAAAGCTGGTGAAATCGAAGGAGACTCAAAGCTACGCGCTTCTTTTCACGATCTGATTAAATCACAGATTCCCGAACCACAAGATATTTTAGATATGGCTTGCGGTGTCGGTTTAAGTACTTTTGCTTTACAAGAAACTTATCCACAAGCTAAAGTTACGGGTTTAGATTTATCTCCTTATTTCCTATCAGTCGCTAATTATCGATCGCAACAGCGTCAAGCCGATATTAATTGGGTTCATGGAGCAGCAGAATCTACAGGTTTACCGGATAGTTCGTTTGACTTAATATCGATTTTTCTAGCTTGTCACGAATTACCCCAGTCTGCAACTCGACAAATATTTACAGAAGCGCGACGATTATTACGTCCTAACGGTCATTTAGCAGTTATGGATATGAATCCTCAATCTGAAATTTATCAGAAAATGCCGCCTTATGTTTTTACTTTACTCAAAAGCACAGAACCTTATTTGGATGAATATTTCACCCTAAATATTGAAGAAGCTTTAGTTAATGCTGGCTTCCAAACTCCTACAATTACTCCTAATAGTCCCCGTCACCGGACTGTAGTAGCTCAAGTAATCAAATAGTCTGTAAGTTTTAGGAAATAGACACAATTATAATTTACCTTTGGTTATGCGATCGCAATACCCAGGGTAAATTGTCTATTTAGGTGACAAAATTATTGTGTTCTTGTGCGATCTATAACTTAACTGTTGTTGTAATTAAAATCATAAGTACTCGTGCAAAATAAATTAAACATTTCGTCTGGGGAGGGAATAGGGTTGGGGGGAATGTTTATATAATTCACGAGTAATTATATAAATAATTTTGCGTTAGTACTTATACAAATAAACTTTTCCAATTCACTATCTTTAATAAGAAATAATTTATTTACTCCAAAGTTAATTATATGACTTGCAATATTTTTTAATTTGGCTTGTGTCTACTTTATCTCAAGCAGCTTAAATGTATAAAAGCTATCAAGAACTATTTCGATATGCTAAAATAAATACAAAATACATAGTAGAACCTAAACAATTAAAGTGTCGCAGTATATTGCGATCAGTTTCCTCTGAGTAAATCATTTTTGGCAAATACTGTATCTCCAGCATTGTAATAAAGTAATAAAAATCAGACCTTACGGGTTAGATTTTTTGCCTAATAAAATGTTATAAGTCTTTAATGTAAAGTGTGGAATAAAAGCCAGATAAATCGACATGAAGGTATACCATTACAGCAATCTGCTGACCAAATTAACTGGCATTGTGGGAGTGACAGGCATCAGTTTACTGATGGGTTTGCCAGCGAGGGCAAATAACGCGCTCAATCCGAGTCCCAGTGTTTTCACAGAGGCTCCTTATAACCGTAGTCAAACAGTAGTTCCCTTGAATACTGATAACGAAGCAGCTATAGGGACACAAAAGAACGGTAAACCGACTAAAACATTATTGACACAAAGCGGTGGAGCGCTTAACCCCAGACCTAGCATTTTGGATGAGTGTCCTTATAACCGCGCTGCTTGTGGAAATAGAACACCTTCAACCGTGCCAGCACCAGCACCATTACCACCGTCAGATCCAGGAGCTACACCACCTTCCTCACCCGAAGAACTCCCAACAATACCTCCAACAACACCTCCAACAATGCCGGGTGCTGAAACAGAACCAACTCAACCATCCGCAGGAACTGAGAATCAGGATATTATCACCATAGCGGAGTCAAATCCTTCGTTTACTGTGCTAACTAAGGCTTTGAAAGCAGCAGGATTGGAAGAGACTTTAAAAGGAAAAGGTCCTTTTACAGTTTTTGCTCCTAGCGATGCAGCATTTGCGAAGTTGCCACAAGATGCCGTACAAGATTTATTAAAGCCAGAAAACAAAGAAGTATTGGTCAAAATACTTACCTATCATGTAGTACCGGGTATGGTACTTTCCACCGATTTGAAATCTGGTCAAGTCAAAAGCGTTGAAGGTGGACCAATTAGCGTTAAAGTTGACCCAGCTACAGGAGTACAGGTCAATGATGCTACTGTGGTTCAGCCTGACATTAAAGCTAGTAATGGTGTAATTCACGTCATTGATAACGTTATTTTGCCTCCAGATTTGTAAGATTGGGGTTAATAGACCAAATTTAATAATGTAAGGCGATCGCCGCAGCCGTGCAGCGATCGCGTTTGAACCGGGTTTTGATTTGAAAACTCGGTTTTTGTTTTGCTATGTATCTGTCGCTTAAGTCCGATACATCCACCAACTCATCTCGATCAAGACCAGATATCCCTTTGCAATCCATCAAAAAGGGACAATTGTATTTCACCCGCATTAAATCGGTAAGCGGCCTATATCTTTGTTATGACCAATCACCACCATTGCAGAACCTTTTTCGAGACGCTTATTGGGGTCTGGATTGATAATAAATTTTCCGCCATTACTGTTATTACTTATAGCCAGCACGTTCAAGCCATAGCGATTACGAAGCTGCAATTCTGCAACAGTTTTTCCGTCAAATTCTTTTGGAATCGTTATTTCAACAATGCTATTGTCAGGATCGAGGTCGAATGTATCTAATATCGCTGGTTTTGTTAATCTTTGTGCTAAAGCACACCCAGCTTCATATTCGGGAAAAACAACTCTATCCGCACCAACTTTTCGCAATAATTTGCAGTGAACTTCACTAGAAGCTTTAGCTACTACGTGAGGTACACCACCTTCCTTAACATTTAAAGTTGTAATAATACTTTCTTGGATATAATTCCCGATCGCAATAATTACGGTATCAAATTCAAAAATTCCTGCTTCTTTAAGTGCAGCGGCTTCTGTTGAGTCTAGCTGTAAAGCATGACCAGTTATTTCTTCCGTCAAGGCTTGAGATACCCGCTTTTCCTCAATATCCGTTGCTAATACTTCATAGCCTAACTTATGTAAAGTTGAGCAGACAGAACGGCCAAAGCGTCCTAATCCAATTACAGCGAATTGCTGATTACTTTTATTTAAGTTGCGAAAAAACCCTAATGACGACAGATTCACAGTTTATTATCCTTAATTATTGCTGTCTTTGCCTAGGTTATAAAATCGGTCACGATCAATAAAAAATATTTTTTTGACCAATTGTAATTATATTATCATTTCAGCTTAATTGAATCTATAGGAATCCGATCTAATTAAATAAATAATTAACACAAGTAATAGGTTAGGTGATGTACTGATTTTTTTTAAGTTATTTTTCAAAAGTTGATAAATCAGTCTGATGTATTGAACATATTTGTTTTATCTAAATTTTATTTATTCTGATATATCAATAATTAGATATTAGATAAAGGTCATATACGAATATAGAATTACTCCACAGAATTTTGTTAACATAGCCTGCGCTTGAAATACCTCTCATAAGTCAAGTCACAAATGTCAATCAAAGCTAATTTATAGATATTTTGTATGCATCAAAATATGAATTTCGTCAAATAAATAATTATTGGTTTACAGCGATAAATTATTATCTATAAAAGACAACTGTAAACCGATAAACTGTCCTCAACATTTATCCAACAAGTAAATTTTCTTCAGGATAATGAATTCTGCTGGGTTTGGGGTCTCCAAGTACAGCAGACATTAACAGTAAAACACCAACTCTTCCCATATACATAGTTAGAATTAATATTAACTTACCCCAGATAGAGATATTGCCTGTTATACCTGTTGAAAGTCCGACAGTTGCATAAGCCGAAACTACTTCAAACAAGATTTGAATAAAATCAAGGTTAGGGTCTGTAAGAGATATGAGAATAGTACAAAATATTACTACTGTTACAGAACCAACGACAACGCCAACAGCTTTTAAAATTAAAGATACAGCAATGCGGCGTTCGTAGAGCAAAACTTGTTCTTTACCTTGTAGAATTGATTTAGTACAGCTACTTAATACTCTTAGAGTTGTAGTTTTCATTCCTCCTCCAGTACCACCAGGACTTGCTCCAACAAACATAAAAGCAATGGTAATAAATAACCCCGCAGTTGTCATACCACCGATATCAATGCTGTTAAAACCAGCAGTTCTTGTAGTCACCGATTGAAATAATGCGGCTAATAATTGGCTGCGAAAGTTGAGATCGCCTAAAGTTTTGGTATTTTTTATCTCTACGAAGAAAAAGGCTAGAGTACCTAAAATTAATAAAAATATTGTTGTACTAATGGCAACTTTGTAGTCAAGGGATAATACAATATGACGCGGTATTTTACGTAAGCGATCGCGCAACCAAAAAAACATTTCTAATATTACTTGATATCCGATACCGCCGAATATAATTAATCCCGAAATAGTCAATACTAGTAATGTAGAAGAATTGTAATCGATCAAACTATTAGAAAACAAGCTAAAACCTGCATTGTTCCAAGCGCTGACACTGTGAAAAATTGCCAGCCACATTCCTTTTTGCCAGCCAAAATCCGGGACAAAAACGAGCAATAATAAAAAGATTCCCGTAATTTCAAACAGTAAAGTTGTGGCGATAATTGAGCGAATAATTTGACCGCTACCCTGCATTTCTCGTCGATCTAAGGATTGTTGAATGGCGATTTTGTGTCTTAAATCAAATCTACGTCCGGTCAACATGATTAAAAAGGTTGTAAATGTCATGTAGCCCAACCCACCGACTTGTGCAAGCAACATAATGCACAACTGACCCCAGAAGGAAAAATCGGTACCAGTATCAACTACAGCCAAACCCGTTACGCAAACCGCTGAAGTTGCAGTAAACAAAGCCACAACTGGGTCATTCCAGGTACCAGTAGCTGTAGAAAAAGGCATCATTAGTAGGATTGTTCCTACAAAGACTACTGCCAAAAAGCCAATGCAAATTTTTTGAGGAACGGTCATATAAAAGCTTGAACCACGAATTATTCCATCTTATTGCGGATGGAGTCTTTTTCCTTATGCCAACAAAACAGTTTGATTTAATTAATTTGATTTAATTAAAAACACACATGGTAGCCTACCAATATATGTATTTTATATTTTGCAACAGTCAAAACACATTATTTAATTCATGAGTGCCACACTAAGCCAGCAAATTCAGCAGTTCTACGATGCTTCCTCCGGTCTCTGGGAAGAGATATGGGGGGAACATATGCATCACGGTTATTACGGTGCAGACGGTAGGGAAGAAAAAAACCGTCGTCAGGCACAAATCGACTTAATTGAGGAGTTATTGCAATGGGCCCAAGTGCAGCAAGCTCAAAATATTTTAGATGTCGGTTGTGGTATCGGTGGTAGTTCTTTATATTTAGCGGAGAAATTTAACGCGACGGCAACTGGTATCACTTTGAGTCCGGTACAAGCACGAAGGGCTTCTGAGCGGGCTGTTGAATTTGGTTTACGAGGTAGAACCAATTTTCAAGTAGCAGATGCCTTAAATATGCCCTTCGAGGACAACAGTTTTGACTTGGTTTGGTCCTTGGAAAGCGGCGAGCATATGCCAGATAAAAACAGGTTTATGCAAGAATGCTACCGGGTACTCAAGCCGGGAGGAAAGTTGATTATGGTGACTTGGTGTCATCGTCCTACAGATGAATCACCTTTGAGTCCAGAAGAAAAAAAGCATTTAGAGCAGATCTATGAAGTTTATTGCTTACCTTATGTGATTTCATTACCCGAATATGAAGCGATCGCTCGTCTACTACCTTTACAAAACATCCGTACTGCCGATTGGTCGCAAGCTGTAGCACCTTTTTGGAATATAGTAATTGACTCGGCTTTTACCCCCAAGGCATTTTTTGGTTTACTGCTTGCTGGTTGGAAAACAATTCAAGGAGCGATGTCTTTGGGTTTAATGCGTGACGGTTACGAACGCGGTTTAATTAAATTCGGTTTGTTAACCGGGAATAAGGGGTAGGGGATAAGGGGATGGGGGGACAAGGGGAAGAATAATTCGCTTGCTACTCGTTACTCCCCATTTACAATTACCAATTACCAATCCCCAATTACCAATCCCCAATTACCAATCTAAAATCTAAAATCTAAAATTATTATGAGTCAAGTTTCACAAACAGGGTTGCAAAGTAGCTGGTTGTATGCTTTTTGGAAGTTTTCTCGTCCTCATACGATTTATGGTACGAGTTTGAGCGTTTTGGGATTATATGTTGTTGCGATTGCTTTAAATAATAGTATCCCATTCCAAAATTCTTCTTCCGTACTTTCTGTTTTAGGTGCTTGGGTAAGTTGTTTGTTGGGGAATGTCTATATTGTGGGACTCAATCAACTGCAAGATGTGGAAATCGACAAAATTAATAAACCTCATTTACCTGTTGCTTCTGGAGAGTTTACGCAACGCACGGGGGAGATAATTGTAGTTATTACGGGTGTTTTGGCGCTCTCGTTATCTTGGTTGCTAGGACCTTTTCTATTTGCAATGGTAGCTATCAGTTTAGCGATTGGTACGGCTTATTCTTTACCACCAATTCGTTTAAAAAGATTTCCTTTTTGGGCAGCAATTTGTATTTTTTCGGTACGAGGGGCTGTTGTTAATTTAGGATTATTTTTGCATTTTTCTTGGGTACTGCAAGCTAAACAATCGATTCCACCTGCGGTATGGGCTTTGACCTGGTTTATCTTGGTGTTTACAGTCGCGATCGCAATTTTTAAGGATATCCCTGATATGGAAGGCGACTTTCAGTACAACATCACTACTTTTACGATCAAATTGGGTAAGGAAGCGGTTTTTAATCTTTCTCGCTGGCTATTAACTGTTTGTTACGTTGGAATGATTTTGTTTGCAATATTGGGCTTTACACAAGTTAATTCAGTATTCTTGATCGCCACTCAATTTGTGTTTTTGGGTCTGATGTGGTGGCGCACTCAGCAAACTGATTTAGAAGATAAAAGTTCTATAGCTACTGCTTACAAGTTTATTTGGAAGTTGTTTTACCTTGAATATCTAGTTTTTCCGATTTCTTGTCTTTTGGGTTAGTGGTTTTTAATCTTTAATAATTTTGTAACTCCTAACTCCTCACTCCTCACTCCTAATTTTTATTAGTTTGTTTTATGTTAGAACTGCAATTAAATACCGTTGTTCCAGTTATTATAGTTATTTCAAGTATTTCTCTGCTAATTTATTTTGCGTGGAAGACTTTAATTACCTCTAATTTATTTCAAAAAGGACTCGAACTCTACCAACAAAAAGATTATCCAAATGCAGAAGCTGTTTTTCGTCGCGTAACTTCTATTAATTCTACTAATGATGTAGTTCGCTTACTTTTAGGCGATTCTTTATTGAAACAAGGAAAGGTCGAAGAAGCAATTGAAAGATATCAAGAGGTGATTACTCGCGCACCTAAAAAAGCAGATGCTTATTTACGTTTAAGTCGAATTTATATGCAGCAAGAAAAAAAATCTATAGCGATTGAATATTTGCAACAAGCTAAAGAAGTATTACAAAAACGCCAGCCGGAGAAAGCACAAGAAGTTAGTCAGTTACTAGAAAAATTGAATGAATAGGGAATGGATAGGAGATCTAGAAAAGGTTTGAATTATTAACTGCTAACAAATAAAAGTCTGCTAATTTTTATTCAGGTAGCAGGACGGAATTTGAATTTGTTTTGCAAATAACTTTTCAAAATATCTTTACTTAGAAAAAGACTTATTTACTGTTTTACTTTACAAACTTTTCTTGCTTGCGGTTTCCTACAAATATGCTGCCACTAACAGCTAATATTCCTAAAATAATGTTTGATTCAGGTACGCTTGCTTGTGAATATTTTCCTTCCTTGATGAGGAATGCATGGTTATCAGTTTCAAAAGAATCAGGATGAGCAACGGTCGCGATCGCACATAAAGCAGCAACAGTAAATAAGTTCTTAAGCATGAATATAATTTCTTTCTCTTTTGAGCCAATATCTAAATTATGCGTCGCATTCAACACAAAGGTTAGGTGATATTTACTTAAATAATAAATTTTTCTTTGGAAAAAGAAAAAGTATTATATTTTACGAAATAGTCAGTATTTTCCTAGTAGAACATCATTTTTTCACGCTCGTTATATAAGAAACAGTGAAGAGTTTGTATCTAGTATTATAAAGAAACAAAATTATAGTCAATTAATGGCGATCGCTTTACGGCTAGTTTAAGTTTTGGTCATGGGTTTGAGCTTGGGATGAAGAATAATCATCAATATACCTATATCTATATCTATATTTAGAATCATTCATCAATGTAAAAGTGAATTTGAAAGTAATTTAAAAGATGCTGCGGGAATGTTTTTAAACGCTCAATTTGGGTCAATCAAACCTTTTGGAACAGTGGTATTTGAAGATTTAACTTTAAAAAATGCTCAAGATATGAACCTAGAAGAGTTAGAAGTTGCAGTGAAGGTACTTAAATAATTACGAGAAAAGCTCAAACAAACAATTTTAAGTTAATTAGAAAAGAACAATTGATTAAGAGAATTATACTCATGCATATGAATGCGATATTACTGTAAGATTTTACGCAATTAACAGCAGCCGAACTGTAGTTATAAATTAGTAAATTTGAGTTATTTACCCTAATTTCATTTATGGAAAAATTTAAGGAATTGATTCATAAGGAAACCCAGATAAAAAGTAAGCGGGGGTTCTGGGGCAAAATGGGTATACTTGCCATAGTATCGGCTGTTGCAGGAGGGTCATTTGGAGTTTTTCTAAATACCAAACCGTTTATGCAGGCTAATCTGACCCCGGAAGAAGCGAAGTTTTTTCAAAGGAATTCTACTTTTGAAGGACAATTTTTACAGCTAAATCGTCCTGTAAATATTTTGGTAATGGGGATGAGCGTACTTCCTCCAGATACGCAAAATGCACCACAAGATACAAAAAGATTGGGATATTTACCGCAAGTAAATTCCTTTGAT
Organism: Rivularia sp. UHCC 0363; assembly: GCF_034931125.1. Taxonomy (NCBI): domain Bacteria; kingdom Bacillati; phylum Cyanobacteriota; class Cyanophyceae; order Nostocales; family Rivulariaceae; genus Rivularia; species Rivularia sp. UHCC 0363. The sequence goes on from NZ_JAYGHM010000006.1 coordinate 120,801, forward strand.
GGACTTTCAGATGTAATGTTATTGATTCGGTTTGATCCAAAAAATAAGCAGTTAAATATGCTTTCTATTCCTAGAGATACCCGCACGGAAATAGAAGGATATGGTTTAAGAAAAATTAATGCTGCTAATAACTTGGCTGGCGCTTATTTAAGTGCTAAAAGCGTCAGTAATTTATTAGGTAATGTAGAAATAGACGGTTATATTCGGATCAACGTTTTGGGAGTCGGTAAACTTGTTGATGCTTTGGGAGGTGTAACAGTTAACGTTCCTAAAGATTTGAAATATCAAGATGATTCTCAGCATTTATATATTAATCTTAAAGCCGGACAACAACATCTCAACGGCGACCAAGCACTACAATTATTACGCTTCCGTAACGATGGACAAGGCGATATCGGACGCATTCAACGGCAGCAGATGTTAATCAAAGCCTTGATAGAACAGTCATTAAACCCAGCAACATTAGCGCGATCGCCAATTATTCTCAGTACGGTTAAAGAAAATATTGATACAAACTTAACACTTGATAGTTTACTAACTTTAGTTAACTTTGGAGTCAAAATCGATCGCTCGAATATCCAAATGTTTACCTTACCCGGTAGAGTCAGCAGTAGACAAGAGTTTGCAGCTAGCTACTGGCTACCAAACGAAGAAGAAATCAAAGTGATGATGGCTCGTTATTTTGATTTTGGACTAAAAGAGTGAGGAGTTAGGAGTGAGGAGTTAATAATTACGAATTATCTCTCCTTCTCCCGGTGTCCAAAATCTTAAAAATAATTACTATTAACAAAAGATTATTTGGTCAAAGCCGATGAAATTACCAAACGGACCGCAAGCCCCTTCATTCATTCAAATGTTTCAGTTTATCGTCAATCCTTTATCGGTGCTGGAAAAATGCGCTAAACGCTACGGAGATATTTACACTTTAAATTTGAAATCTCCTGTGGTTTTTATTAGCAATCCGCAAGCGCTACAGCACATACTCACTAACGATACGAAGGATTTTAGCGTTCCATCAGAAGGAAACAAACCTTTTGAACCGTTGATGGGAAAGCATTCTGTAATTATGGCGAGCGGTAATGCACATCGTCGTCAACGTCAGTTATTGATGCCGAGCTTTCATGGCGATCGCATACGTTGCTACGGGGAAGTGATAAATCGGGTCACGTCGCAAATAATGAGTCAGTGGGAGGTTGGGAAACAATTTTCCGTCCGAGATGGGATGCAGGCTATTACCATGCGGGTGATAATGCAGGCAGTGTTTGGGATTTATGAAGGCGATCGCGCTACGGAATTAGAAAAACTTCTCGGTTCAATGCTGGATGCAGGAGGAAGTTCCCCTCTTAAAGCCGCTTTTTTAATTTTTCCCGTTTTACAAAAGGATTTGGGTGCGAAAAGTTATTGGGGTAATTTTCTCCGCGAGCGGGAACGAGTTTATCAATTGCTAAATGACGAAATAGAAGAACGTCGCGCTTCACCCGATGATTCGCGTACTGATGTTTTAAGTATGTTAATGGCAGCGCGGGACGAAAACGGTGAAGCCATGACTAATGTGGAATTAAGCGATGAATTGATGACTCTATTAACAGCAGGTCACGAAACTACAGCAACTGCTTTAACTTGGGCTTTGTACTGGATTCACAAATTCCCTGAAGTGCGGGAAAAACTATTAGCAGAACTCGATAATTTAAACGAAAATACTGACTTTAGTACCATCAATAAACTGCCATATCTCAACGCAGTTTGCAATGAAACCTTACGAATTTATCCAGTAGGAATACTTTTATTTCAGCGAAAGGTAGAAAAACCCGTTTCGTTGTGCGGTCACGATTTGGAACCAGGTACATTATTATATGGTTCTATTTATTCGGTTCATCAACGAGAAGATTTATATCCCGAACCCAAGAAATTTAAACCAGAACGCTTTTTAGAAAGACAGTTTTCACCCTACGAATTTATACCTTTTGGTGGAGGTGCAAGACGCTGTATTGGGATGGCGTTGGCTCAACTTGAAATGAAATTGATACTAACAAAGATTCTGAAAAATTTAGATTTGGATTTAATTGATAATGGTGAGATAAAACCTCAGCGTCGCGGTTTAGTAACTGGTCCAAATCGTCCGATTCAAATGCTTGTTAAAGGTAAGCGAGCGGTGAATCGCAGTTTAGAAACAGTCGGTTAAGATGCAGGGATTTTCTCGAAATTTGGTGCTTAACCGTTTCTTTATAAAGACGCGCTTAATTTAGCCTAACTGCGTAGGCTTTGTAATATCAGCCCCAGCCTTCTGGGCTGCGGGTATTTTAGCTATAAAAAGATATTAGAGATTAGAAAAGTGGGAGAATAGGACAGGGGAAAAGAATTCAAACTTTGACCTTTGACCTTTGAACTTTGACCTAAAGATGACAAATTCCTTAATCCAAACGCTACAGCTAATTGTTAATCCCACAAAGTTTTTTGATAATCAAGCGGCAAAATACGGGGATACTTTTACTTTACGAGTATTAGGTGTAAATTCACCACCAGTTGTGTTTTTTAGCAGTCCCCAAGCTATTGATGATTGTTTCGCAATTCCTGCTAAAAAATTAGATTTTAAAAAAGCTACTCACGTATTTAAACCTTTATTTGGTAGTGATTCCATCGTTTTTCAAGAAGGTAAATCGCACAATCGTCAAAGACAATTATTAATGCCTCCCTTTCACGGCGATCGCCTTAATTCTTACGGAGATATAATAATTCGGATTACTCAAGATGTAACGCGCAATTGGCAGGTTGGCAATACCGTTTCCATGCAGCAAGTAATGCCGGATATTACTTTACAAATTATCCTGCAAGTGGTATTTGGAATTACTCCAGGGGAACGTTACGATAAGTTAATCAAATTACTAACTACGCTATTAGATGATATTACAAAACCTTGGTATTCCAGCTTGTTTTTCTTTCCTCCTTTACAGCAAGATTTCGGAAAATGGAGTCCGTGGGGAAATTATCTCAAAAAACGCGAAGAAATTGATCGATTAATCTATGCAGAGATTTCCGAACGTAGAATTAGTCGCGAAAATTTGGATACAGATATTTTGAGCTTATTAATGTCAGCGAGTGACGAAGAAGGGGGGAAAATGACAGATAAAGAATTGCGCGACCAACTAGTTTCTTTACTACTTTTGGGTTACGAAACCACATCTGGAGTTTTAGCGTGGTTATTTTATATGATTCACTCGCATTTAGAGGTAAAAGATAAATTAATCCAAGAATTACAAGATTTAGATAATAGTAATTTCTTACAAATAGCTCAACTACCCTATTTAAATGCAGTTTGCTGCGAAACTATGCGACTTCACCCCATCGCTTTGATTTGCACTCCTCGGATGGCTGTAGATCGAGTAGAAGTTGCGGGAGAAAAATTTGATTCGGGTACAGTTTTGGTTCCCTGCATATATTTAGCTCATCGTCAGGAAGCGACTTATCAACAACCAGATAAATTCATTCCCGAAAGATTTCTCAATCAAAAGTTTTCTGCATTTGAATATCTACCTTTTGGGGGAGGTTATCGCGGCTGTATCGGTTCCGCTTTTGCAATGTATGAAATGAAGTTGATATTAGCGACGATTTTATCCAGATTTAAATTGGAATTAGCCGAACAAAAACCAGTAAATCCAGTGCGTCGAGGGATTACTATTGTTCCTAGCGGTGGAGTGTCGATGAAAGTTGTGCTTTGCGATCGCAGCTAAATCTCGAATTTAAAGTTTTAATTAAAATCAAGTATGAAGAATGAAATTTGCATAATTCATCCTTCATCTTATTTATACTTTTTTTTGCCGAGTTTCGCGCCAACCTGCTACCATTCGTCCCCAATTGGTAGTAAACTCGCTCAAACCGAGCCTAGTCCCCACTCTGTGTTCATCCCAAGAAGCGGAAAGAACTCCATAACTAATTCCCAATACTCCCAAACCAAACAGTCCCATATTGACAAGCAATACCAGTATCGGAGGAAGCTTGATGTCAGTGTAGATGATCAGCAAATAGCTCGCTACTAAAGTCAGAATACCTAAAATGGTTGGTACTCCACATAACCAAGCTACTCGTCTAACCATCCGCTGGCTAACAACTTGAGGAATAGCCATTTCCTGTTTAGTAAAAGGAGGTTTTTTTTGCTTTGAGTCCTCAGACAATTTTTCATTAACTATTGGCACTTGAGCCTTCTTTTTGACCGGCTTTTGGCGCTTTTTCTCAGGTTCAAAAGGTAAGCGGTTGCGTTCATCGGCAGACATAATCAGCGGCTCTTTTATTTATCCACGAATACCGAGACTTTGAATTAAAGTTTTATAACGTTCGCGGTCTCCACTTTGAATATAAGCCAAAAGACGCTTACGTTGACCAATCATTTTCAATAGTCCCCGACGGGAAGAATGGTCTTTTTTATTAATTTGCAAATGTTTGCTCAAGCGGTTAATGCGATCGGTAAGCATCGCAACTTGTACTTCACCAGAACCAGTATCGGTTTCGTGAACTTGGTATTGGGAGATTAATTCTTGTTTTCGCTCTTGTGTTAGGCTCATAAATCGACTTTTTTCTTTAATCTAGGCAGCAATCTCTAATATTATCACAGCCGTTTGGCAGTGGGATTAATTAAGAGGGGAGATGAGGGGATGGGGGGATGGGGAGATGGGGAGATGGGGAGATGAGGGGATGGGGAGATGGGGGGACAAGGGGACAAGGGGAAATAATTATTACTAACTCTTAACTCTTAACTCTTAACTCCTAACTCTTAACTCCTAACTCCTAACTCCTAACAACTAACTGATTCAAAATCGGTTTACGAGTTTCTAAATCAAATTCATATCCTCGTGGTAGGATATGCAGCTTTGCACCGCAAATCGCCAAACCTTCATCGATTAAAATATTCTCAATATTGCTGTGAGTCAGATCTGTATGGTCAATTATAGTAACAGCACCTTCTCCAATCACTTTAATTTTGTTATTTACAACTAACATCCCGGTATTTTCATCAATTCCAAATCCTAAAACTGCTTGTTGTTGCTGTGCTAAAGCTGAAATCAAACGTCCCATACGGGCGCGTTGCGAAAAATGCTGGTCTATAATCACTCCTGGGAAAAAACCCATTCCGGGAGACATTTTGACAATTTCCATTCGGGGATGTGTTTCGGAATCACCATCAGAAATCATCATATCTGGCATTATCGCAGCCCCAGCGCTGGTACCTGCTACTATTATTCCTTCAGAAAAGCGTCGGTGAAGCGCTGCATCCAATCGAGTATCTTTAATCGTATTGACGATTCTGGCTTGATCTCCTCCAGTAAAGAATACACCAGTAGCTTTCTCAATATCTTGCAATGCAGTCGAGGAATCTGCATCTTCTTTGCTTCTAGTATCAATTATGCGGGCATCTTCTATACCCAACTGCTCGAATACGCGAATATATTCCTGTCCTACTTCTATGGGTAAGTCAGTTGCAGATGTAATAATTACAACTCTTGCTTTCGCTCCTCCTGCGTAACGAATAAATTCTCGCAGAAGCTCGCATTCACCTTGTTTATCTTCCGCACCGCCAATAATTAACAGCGCCCCACAAGTGCTATTCTGCGCCATTTACCCTCCGAATATTTATTTTTAAATAAATATAGTATTTTATTCTTTAATATTATAATTTAAATCTTAACTTTTTATATTATGTACTTAAATATACAAAAGTAATTAATCACATCTGGTAAAGGCAGTTATCAATTCTTAGACGATTAAAAAAGCTTTTGACTACCAGCGAGCGAGACGGTTGTCCTTACGGACACGCTACGCGATCGCACTACAATCAAAACCAGGGGAGGTGATTATTACTAACAAATATTTGTTGAAACAAACTCGACAATCTTCGTTAAACCTTCTTGTTTTTTCAAATTTGTAAATACAAAAGGTTTCTCTCCACGCATTTTTAATGTATCTCTTTCCATGATTTGTAAATCCGCACCAACATAGGGAGCTAAATCAATTTTATTTATTACTAATAAATCGGATTTAGTAATACCTGGTCCACCTTTACGAGGAATTTTATCTCCAGCAGCGACATCAATTACGTAAATGGTCAAATCGACTAATTCCGGACTAAAAGTTGCAGCTAAATTATCACCACCACTTTCTAAAAATACTAAATTTAAATCAGAGAAACGTATTTCTAACTGTTCAATTGCCGCTAAATTCATCGAAGCATCTTCCCGGATAGCAGTATGAGGACAACCACCAGTTTCTACACCAATAATTCTTTCTTTTGCTAACGCTTCAGATTTGGTTAAAAATTGTGCATCTTCCTGAGTGTAAATATCATTTGTCACAACTGCAATTTGATAAGAATCGCGCATGGATTTACACAAAGCTTCGACTAAAGCAGTCTTTCCCGAACCCACCGGACCAGCAACACCAACTCGGAAACTCATGATTTATTTTGATATTTGATAATTGTTGATTGATAATTGAAATTAGCTGCGAAACAATCTTGTGTACTGCTGTTCGTGTGCCATACTTGCTAAAGATAAACCCCAACTACAACAGCTTAAATCATCGTCCTGTAAGTTGATAATTTCTGTTGCGATCGCGCTGAGTAATTCTTGCAATTCTAGTAATAATAATTGTCCTGCTGTTTGTCCTAAAGGAATCAGCTTTATCCCAGCGGTAATTAAATTATTGACCCAACTGTATAGATATCCTAGTAATGCAGCAGTTGGATTAATTTCCCAATTTGCAGCAGCAATCCCAAACGCGATCGCAAAGTTGCAAGGAGTACCACAAGCCGTGATTATCGGCATCATTTGCGGCTGTAGCTCTTTTAATAACCGAATCAAGGAACCCCCCATTTGATGAGATTGATTGCGTAATTCTTCGGTTTCTCGTGCTGCTGTGAGCCAATTATTCCAATAGGTAACGGCTGCTAAATCCTGCATTTTTACCGCACGATAAGCTCTTAACATCACTGCTGCTTCTAACCGAATCGTACCATAATGTAGTTCTTGAGTTAACCAATGTTTCAGACTTTGAGTATCGTTAATTATCTTCTGTTCAACCAGTGTTTCCAATCCTTCCGAATAACTATATGCTCCCACGGGTAAAGCGGGACTGACAAGTTGTAAAAGACAAAGAAGATTACAGTCAATCAATTTTAGATTTTAGATTACTCTACGAGAAGACGCTTGCGCGTCAATGGATTTTGGATTAAATAATTAGAAGTTAGGAGTTAGGAATTAGGAGTTAGGAGTTAGGAATTAGGAATTAAAAAAGCAGAAGGAGCGGAAGGAACAATTTAAAATTAGTTTTTTCTCCCCTTGTCCCCTTGTCCCCTTGTCCTTTAATGGTGTCCATATGCACCTGTTTCTGGTTGAAAAGGTAGAATATCCTCTGTTACTTGTAAACCAAGATTTTCTAGCATTTGACGTAACACTGAATCGGGAGAAAAACGCAAATGATGCGGTGTAATTTCTAACTGTACGTGACGGTTTCCCAAATGATAGGCAGCCTTAATTAAATCTAGCTGACTTCGAGCAGTTACGGTTAAAACTGGTTCAGTTTTGGCGATAATTTTGATTAAAATACTATTGGTTTCATCTTGTAAAATATCACCATTTTGTAATACAGTTCCTCTAGGTAAACGTAAACATACCATTTGTCCATCTGAAGCTAGAAACTGATGTCTCGAACGAGTGCGTTCTTCTGCGGTTAATTCAAGCGTTAAAGTAACCGCTAAACCGGGGTTTTGGTTTTTGCGTTGAGTGAAAGTTATCAAATCAATTATCAATTGTCAGTTATCAATGAACTAATATTTATGAATTTACTTTTGCCTCTTTTTCTTGATGCTTATTTGTATATGTATAGCTCACACTAACTTTCTCTTTTTTATCCAAACTTTTGTCTCGATTTCTAAATTTGTCTAATAACTCATAAAAAGTATCAAGACCTTCTTTCTCGCTTCCACAATGAAGCATAATGATTTTTGCCCAGGAATTAGATGTTGAAACATGATATTTTTTTTGAACCCAAGGCTGAAACTCTCGATGAAAATCCATTTCTTCTTCAGTTGACTTAATTTCTAACTCTCTCAATGCAGTTTTAAATCCGACTAGAAAATGGAATAAATCACTCACTGAGGGTCTACCGATATACATTCCTGGTCGAAACTTAATTTTTTCTAATATTTCAAATAATTTACTCATTTTTTTCTCGTATTTATCTAATTTTTAATTTTTACACGATATCAATACTGGTAATCACAAAATTTCTACTAGGACAGATAAAATCATTTAACCATTCTTCTTTTGTAATTCCATTTGTCGAAAGATTATCAAATATTTTGCCTCTAATCTCTATTCCATAATGTGTCCCATTCAGCGAAATAGATTCATTTATCTTTTGGTTTTCCCAACGTGTACTTATTATATAATCTTCACCTTCTGATGTTTGAATTCTAACAATTTTACCCTCAATCCCGTTTGCTTTTAGCCAAAAAATTATTGCTTCAACACATTCATAGCATTCATACAGTTTGAAATTTGCTGTGATCTTCCCGACTTCCTGATAAATCTCTTCATCCGATAAAGAACTCACCCATGCACCCCTGTACGAAAACACGCATCCAATCAATCATTAATACATGATTCGTAAGCAATAAAACTGCTATTTAATCAAATGAAATAATAACCAAATGTTTGTTGGTGTGTAATGCTATCAAGAGTACAAAAGTTCTGGGGCTTTCATCCACACTGTAAGCTACCTCCCCTATAACTAAATCTCTACCAAAGAACGAACGCTGAGAACCTCATCTTTTGTTAAAGATTTAATATCAGATTTAGGAACAATAACAACAGCTATTGATTCCCCTGTAGCATTAAATACTTCTAAAACACATCCATCCTCACCACTACTAGGATGAGGAACAAAATCAATTAATATTGCAACATCATCTTTTTTTAGTTGATTTGCAGGTAAATCGCGTTTTAAAGCTACACGTTGGTATAGTTCAAAGTTCATGATTATGACTTTTACTTAATTAAATGCAAAACAAAAGTTAAGGCTTAAAACTCCTAACTCCCAACTCCCATTCTCCCATTTCTACTTCCTACTCGCTGTTTTCATATCATCACCGATGAAAAACTGTGCGATTAAATAAACCAATATTCCCGCAGTCATTCCGGGAAGTACTGCGTAAATTAACTTTGATACGGGAGTTATTGTCCATATCAAAGCGGTTGATATTCCAACTAGCATCATTGCGATCGCAATTGTTCTATTAATTGGTTTTTGCAGTACTCGTACCATAAACAATGGACCTAATGCTGAAGCTAAAGCCGACCATGCAAAAGTAACTAAGAAAAATACGCTTTGATTTTCGGCTAAGGCAATTACAAATATGATTGCTGTAACAGTTAAAGTTCCCAATTTTACTATCTTATAAGAATGGGAAAATTGAGGAAAGATATCTTGGGTAAGGGCTGCGGAGCATGATAGTATCTGTGAATCTGCGGTAGACATTGTTGCAGCAAATACTCCTGCTAACATTAGTCCTACTAAGGCAGCTGGTAATAAGTTTAAAGATAACAAAGGTAAAGCTAATTCAGACCGATCGCCGTTTAACAATTCGGGTAACAGTACTCTTGCTGTTAAACCCACACCAAGGGAAGCGAATGCTGCGATTAAACTGGCGATCGCTTTGATGTTGCGGGCTTTCGCAACGTTTTGTGCATCGTCAATTGCCATTGCACGAACCATAATGTGAGGTTGCCCGACTACACCAAATCCTGCTACCGTCCAACCGAGAAAGAAGGGTATAAAACCTAATGGTAAATCTGCCGGATTTAGGTTGACTAAAGCTGGGTCAATTTCGCCTAGTTGCGTCAAAATTCCATTGAATCCGCCGCATTTTACAATTGACACAACTAAGAGCAATAGCAGCGAAAAAATCATAATTATTGCCTGTATTGTGTCGGTCCAAATTGAGGCGCGGATACCTCCGGAAAAACAGTAGATGACAACAATTACGGTTCCAATAATAACACCTACCCTATAATCCCAGTCAAAAACCGCACTGAGTGCTTTGCTTCCTGCTGAAAGTTGTGCTGCGGCATACGTACCAAGAAAAACGATGGTAATTAATGCTGAAATAATACTAATGGCACGGACACCATTAGTGTTTTGACCCAAGAAAGCCGAAACTGTCTCTGTTTCGGTTTGTTCAGAAATTTCTCTTAATTTTCTAAAAAACAGCCACCAAGCAATATAGTCTCCTATAGCCCAACCAATGCTTAGCCAAATTGAAGAAATTCCTGTTTTATAAGCGTAACCAACTTGACCTATAAATAAGAAACCACTTTGTCCCGTTGACATCGCTGAAAGTGCTGTCAACCAAGGGTTTACACTTCTCCCCGCTAAAAGGTAATCAGTAGTATTGTTTTGCTTTTTAGTTGCCGAATAGATTCCGACTACCGTAAACAAAAGCATAAAACCGATGAAAGTTATTGCAATCCAGATTTGATTTGTCATGATAAGGGGATAGGGAGTAGAAGTTAGAGATTTCTTGATAGATTCAAAAAACTTATTATTTGGCGTTTATAGCTGTGGAACACAACATTTATCGTTCATACTTTACTTTTAACTATTTGCTAATGTCAGGAACAATGATTAATTGTCAAATGTCTTTTATTTGTATACTACTTTTGTATTAATCTAAATAAACGCTTTTTAGAAACACAGAGCAGATGATACAAAATCAAAAGTGCAAGTAAATATAAAATGTCAGAACATGAAATTTTGACGCAATAGAAAATAAGTAATTAGTTAATAAATTTAAAAAAGCCGATATATTCTTCATGTTCCCCATACAACATAAACCAAGTACAAACAGATACAATAAAGGTGCTGCGTATTGTCAAAACTAGCTATTTTCAGAAAGTATACGGGAGCAACATCATAGATTATCGAATTTTGTTGTTATAGCCTGCGCTTAGAAAACTTAGTATATTTTCTCCTCTGTGTTCGCTAACCTTTATGAGTTATTCACAAATCAAACCAAATTCCTATATATAATACGAAATACTTAAAAGCCGATTAAAAATATTGTGATGACTAAAAGACTGCTTAATTTGTATCATGGGCAGACTTGACTTTATTTTTTCTAAAACTAATTTTCGGAGACATAACAAAATGGGCTTGCAACCACCAATACCTAATAACGAATTAGCTAGATTAGCAGCACTTCGTCAATATCAAATACTTGATACTCCCTCAGAAAAAGTATTTGATGATTTTACCTTTTTAGCCGCACAAATTAGTCGTACCCCCATTGCGCTGATTAGTTTTATAGATGGCGATCGCCAATGGTTCAAATCGAAGGTTGGTGTAGATGTAGACTGTACTAGTAGGGATGTAGCTTTCTGTGCTTATGCGATTATGCAGCAGCAACCGTTAATTGTCTCCAATGCTTTAGAAGACTCTCGATTTGCAGATAATCCTTTAGTAGCTCAAGCACCCCATATCAGGTTTTACGCAGGCGCACCTTTGATTACACCAGAAGGATTTGCGATCGGAACATTGTGCGTAATTGATACGGTACCACGAGAGTTCAGTTTAGAACAACAAGAAGCATTAAAAGCATTAAGCAATCAGGTAATAACGCAATTAGAAATGCGACGTAACGTGATGACTGTATCGCGTACAGTTATACAGCGACAGCAAAAAGAAGCAGAAATTCGCCGTCAGCAAGAGTTTATTGAAGTTATTTATCTTCGTGGGGTAGATAAAGCGCAAAAAGGAGATTATGAAGCGGCAATAGCAGATTTTAGCCAGTTTTTAAAATTCAATCCTAATGGAATTAAAGCTTATTATCAGCGAGGATTAGCTCTTCACAACTTGGGAGACTATCAAGGTGCGATCGCAGATTTGAATCAATACCTGCACTTCAATCCGTCGGACGCTAAAGCTAGATACAGTCGAGGACTTATTCGTTCTCAACTTGGAGATTACAACGGAGCAACTGCCGATTATACCAAAGCAATAAGCATTAATCCCGAATATATTGATGAATATAGCTCCGCATTAATTCTCCCTAGAGAAGATAATTATCAAGGAATAACTGTGGATTCCATCGAAGCTACATCAATAAATTCTGACTATACAGTTACAGTTGATTCTAATATTATAAGTTCGGAATTGAGTAACGAATACCATCGAGCAATTTCTAACTCCACTGAAGCTACACCAGCTAATTTCCAAAACACAGAATATTATATTAACCGTGGTAATGATTATTTTAAAAATAAAGAATATACTCAAGCAATTGAAAACTATACCTTAGCTTTGCAACTTAATAATAATAACGATCTTGTTTATTTAAATCGGGCTAATGCCAATTATCAGTTAAAAAATTACATTCAAGCGATCGAAGATTATACTCAAACTTTACGGCTTAACCCCAAAAATGAAAAAGCCTGTGTCAATCGAGGTAACACTTATTCCAAACTCAAAAATTACGATCGAGCAATAGAAGATTATACCAAAGCTTTATTGCTTAATCCTAATAATGATAAAACTTATATAAATCGGGGCAATGCTCGCTCTAAACTCAAAGATTATAACGGTGCTATGGAAGATTATAAGCAGGTATGGTCGAAGAGGGAATGAGATGGAGAGATGGGGGGATGGGGAGATGGGGAGAGGGGGAGAGGGGGAGAGGGGGAGATGGGGAGATGGGGAGAAGATCATTCTTAATCAACTCCTAACTCTCAACTCCCAATCCAAAATCTATTCACGAAGTGTGTCCGTTCATCGAAGATGTTCCCGTTCACCGCAAGGTGTCCCGTAGGGAAGGGTAGGACATAATCTAAAATCTAAAATCGAATTACGCTTCATCTCTTCCGTGAACTTCAGCAGGGGGACTTGTTGCTTCAACTGCGGTGAATGATTCTAAAATTTTATAGGTGTGGGAAGCTCCTTTTGGTACTACCCAAGAATCACCAGCTTTTAATACAACTTTTTGACCCTCTAAATGCAATTCCGCACTTCCTTTAATTACATAACCGACAGTTTCATATTCTCTTGATGCTGCTTCTTTGGGTTCGTTGGGTTGTTCGTCTTCCCATAAACGCATAGAAACAGTTTTACCGGAAGCTAAATATTTTTGTCCCATTTCCCCTGTAGGAGAATTCGCTGAATCTACTTTTTTAACGCTTGTATCGCTCATGTTATTTCCTCATTGATAGTTGATAATTGATCGTTGACCTTTAATAATTGATTACGGTTTAAGCACAACCTTGATACAGCTATCTTCTTTCTGTTTGAAAATTTCGTAACCTTTGGGTGCTTGATCTAAAGGTAGTTGATGGGTAATTACAAAAGACGGGTCAATATCGCCATTTTGAATGTGTTCGAGTAAGGGTTTCAAGTATTTATGAACGTGGGTTTGTCCAGTTTTTATGGTTAACCCTTTGTTCATCGCTGCACCCATTGGGACTTTATCTATAAATCCACCGTAAACACCGGGAACTGAAACGTGACCACCCTTACGACAAGCAACAATTACTTCGCGTAACGCGGTTGGTCTGTCAGATTCCAAACGCACTGCTTGCTTTGCTTTGTCGAATAAACCCATAAAATCGGTACCGTGAGCTTCCATTCCTACTGCATCTATACAAGCGTCAGGACCTCTACCTCCGGTCATTTCTTTGAGGGCTTCACCTACGTCAACTTTTGTATAGTCGAGAACTTTGGCTTTTCCGTATTCTTCTGCCATTTTCAAACGTTCGGGTACGCGGTCTATAGCAATAACTTGCTCTGCACCAAGCATATAAGCGCTTCTGATGGCGAATTGTCCCACCGGACCGCAACCCCAAATGGCGACAGTATCACCTGGTTCTATGTCGCAATTTTCCGCAGCCATATATCCTGTGGGGAAGATATCAGTTAAAAATAATACCTGCTCATCTTTTAAACCATCGGGGACTTTGAACAAGCCGACATCAGCAAAAGGTACTCTAGCATATTCTGCTTGACCGCCAGCATATCCTCCCATCATATGTGAATAGCCGAATAAACCCGACGGTGAATGTCCCATCATTTTTTCAGCTATCCAAGCGTTGGGGTTGGAATTATCGCACAAAGACCATAAATCGCGATTGCAGAAAAAACAGCTACCGCAAGAAATCGTGAACGGAACCACAACGCGATCGCCAACTTTGACATTTTTGACCGCTCTACCTAGTTCGACAACTTCTCCCATAAATTCGTGTCCGAGAATATCTCCCTTTTCCATAGTGGGGATATATCCATCGTAAAGATGCAAATCGGAACCACAAATTGCTGTTGAAGTGATTTTAACAATAGCATCGCGGGGATTGAGAATTTTCGGGTCGGGTACGGTTTCTACTCGTACATCATTAGCACCGTGCCAGCAAACAGCTTTCATTATTATTAATTGTTAGTAGGAATTAGAATTTATATACCTTTGTAGCTGCGGTTTTAACCGCTAGCTTTTTACTAAACTATCAACTATCAGTCGTAATACTTTTGTTTACCAGTTATTGGCTCGACTGTTTCTTCAATTTTTTCTTCAGTTGAGCGTAAGAAATCTTTGGTACTCTGAGGTAATGGTTCGTCAAGATTTAGTTTTTCACGAATGTTATCGCCAGTATCTTTCAAGCTTTCTTTCAGATTTTCGATAGGACTATTGCTGTCAATATTAATCCGAGAATCTGGATTTGGTACGCTGTATTCAGATGCTTCGGGTGTCAAAGCTTTAGCTTGCACCGCCATATTTGGATAGTTAAAAGCTGATATAAAAACAAAGCTTAATCCCATCAAAACAACTGCAACAATTCTTTTTAACATGGTATTTTTTCCCAATAAACTAGTCTTTTCATCGCACACCTGCATTCTTTCATAAATCTTTTCAGATTACGAACTACCTTTAGATTGTCCTTCTGTAGTTGCAATTTCGCCCGCTTCCATAATCATCTTAAATCGGTTCAAATCATCACCAATTTGCTGTTTTGGTTCCTCTCCAAAAAGCTTAGCGATCGCAGCACCAAGTACACCACCCGGTGGTTGATAAACTATAACTACTTTTACTTCCGTACCGCGATTTCCGGGAGCTTTAGTAAAGCGTACAAAACCAGAATTTTCAATATCGGCATCTTTTGCTGAAGACCAAGAAATCAACTCGTTTTCTCGATCTTCAATAATATTGGCATCCCATTCCACGCTCGTACCCAAAGGGGCTTTTGCTACCCAATGCGATCGCTTTTCATCAATCACCTTAACTAACTTCAGATGATTCATAAATTCAGGCAAATTCTCGAAGTTATGCCAAAAATTGTAGAGTTCATTCTGTGGTTTATTTATAGTTACCGTTTTTTCGACTTTTATGGTTTGACTCATGTAATTATGCCTTATTTAAATCGATTACCAGCTTTTACCCAAAAGATAAAAACTGATAATTGCTCATTGTTCACTGATTAAACTGCGGTACCAGTAGTAGGTTTAGCTGGTTTTAATTCACCACCTACCTTTGTTCTGTAAAGGTCTACTAAACGCTGTTCTTGCTCCATCAAATCTTTTTGAATTTGAGTAAAAGTTTCAGTTGTCACAGGGTCAGTATATGCAGTCATCATAGTAGCGATATCGTTGATTGCTGTTTGTAAATCGCCCAAAGCACAGCGGATTTGATAGATATCATCGCTACCCTTGATAGAATTTTTCACCTTAGCGTAAGCTTCAGCAATTTTTGTACTTAAAGATGGTTTTTCGCCAAATTGATCCAACCGCGCTTCTAATTTATGGATGTGAACTTCCTTACTAGCAATCATCTCTTGAAACAGAGATTTAAGCGTTGTATCGGATGCTTTTTCAGCATAGGTTTCTAAAGCTTTATGAGAATAACGTTCCCCAGCTAAAACGGTATTTAAGCCTTTAACAATATCGCTTTTATGAGAACCACCCCAAGCATCCCCAATTTTCCACCATTCAGCATTTTGATCGTTTTCGCTTGGTAAATCGGCTTCTTTACCACCGTAACCCAAACGACTTAAAATAGCTGTAGCAAAAATAGGTAAATCTCCCGGTTGACGAGAAGTAATTAAGTTACCGTCTACCACTAAAGGCTTATCTTCGTAATTAGCACCAGCGTTAATCATATCCTTACGAATTGCGCTGAAACCAGTAGCAGTTCTACCTTTGAGTAAATCACCTTCAATTAACAATTGAGGTCCATGACATACCGCAGCAACTAGTTTTCCTTGACTCATCGCTTCTTGAACAAAGCGGACGGTATTGGGATTAAGACGCATTTTGTCAGGAGCCATTCCTCCAGGAATTATCACTGCATCGAAATCGGAAGCCATTGCTTCAGTAGTAGTTCCATCAGCTTCTTGAGAAACTTTACCTTGCTTACCTTTATAGGCTTCATTCATCCGAGAACCTAAAACAGATACTTCAATTCCGGCTTGTTTCAAAGCTTGATAAGGAACTTGAAATTCTGAATCTTCGACTCCATTCTCAATCAGAATTGCAACTTTCTTTTTACCCGAATTATTGTTTGTAGACACCATATTTTTCCTTTTTTATGAGATTTACTTTGTTTTGCTCTCGCTTTACAACTAATAATCTATGCAGAAACGGCAGGAAATAGTTCTGCAAAATCATCTGAAAAGTTATGTTTGAAACTAGCAAATTCGCCGGGAGACACCGCATTTTGTAGTACTGTGAAAACAGCCCTGATGTGCATAATTGCATCAGTGGATTCTACACCTGCTTTTTCACTTACACGCTCGATAAATTCTTCTAACTTAAAATGTTGACCGTTTTCACCTTCACGTCCGCGCAAATATTGAGCGATTTCTTCTGGCAATTGTGCGGCTAGATCTTTAGCTTCATCACCAACAATCCGCTCTTTAATAATTTCTAATGTAGCCTGAATTGATTGTTGTGCTTGTTCACGAGAATCAATCTGAGCAACGCTTTGAACGTGTTTTATAAATTCATCATACTTCATAACATATCTCCTATTTCTTCAAGGTTAGTTTTACACTGGCATCGGTCTTTTTTACGAACCATCTACTATCTACTGTCAGAAAAAATGTAAGGTGAAAATATCAACTTGCCCAAAATTTTGCTCGTACTAATCTAAAATGTAATATTAAAAAATTATCTAAGATTCCATCTAAATAACTATTATTTAAAATATTGCCTTGGGCTAAACTGCTTCAATCGCGATCAACAAGAAAAAACTATAAATAAATCAATAATCGTGAATATTTTTTAGTTGTACTCCAGTAAATTTTGTCAGGTCGCTTTTGTGTGAATAGTCACTTACAACAATATGCATCTATCAACTGTTTCACTTCGCTCGTAAGGGAGATATTCTTTTACACCTTTGGTTATAGTTCTTTTGGAAGAGAAAGATTTGATGATGGATGAGCTATGGTGATAAGGCACCATTATGAATAATATTATGAGCCAACAAAATATCAATAATGACGCTGAAGGTAGCGATTTACCCCAAGACATAACTGAGTCCTATGGAACTGGAGTTATTCAGGAATCGCCAACCGACGGCGGTAGAATAATGAAAGAAAAGCTAAATCAATATAATTCAACAAGTCCGGAATTAACCGGAGGTGATGTTGATGCTTATTGGGAAGGTGCAAACTCTGTTGGTGACGAAGCTGTTGGTGGTACAGTTGCAACTCCAGATAAAAATGTGACGGAAGAATTAGGAAAAGCTGTAGGGTTAGAAATGGACGACCAACAACCTTTACAAACAAACGATATCTTAGATAGACGTGACGATCGCCGTTGGGAATTAGACCCCCAATCATCGGAAGATTATCAGAATCATCCTAAGTAATATATACAAATTCGGGTAATAATTTTAAATCATCAAATAACCTAGTTTTTTGAAAAAGCTGGGTTTTTAATTGCTTTACTATTTTTTTTAATTTAATATTTTAATTCTACTACTTTAGAATATTGACTTTTTACACAACTATGTTATTCAAATAAGCTTTAAAAAATAGCAGCTATCTTTTAATTAAATCTCAAACAACGGTAGTTTTTAAAATACCCGCTCGGTTGAAATTATCTATTTAATTGTTCTGCTTTACGACATCAATATATCTGTCTTCAGTAGGGTTAAATACTCAATACTGATTTGATACGGTTGAAATTAATCAGTAGACAAAAATTATTGCAATCGGAGTTGAATATGGAAGCTACACAAACTAACGACCCTAAAGTTCGCGAACTAGTTCAAGCATTTAATGCATTAGATGTAGATGAACAGCTAGCTTTGTTCTATTTCATCTATAAAGAAATGGGTGATTCGATTACACCTGCTGCACCTGGAGCTAGTACTGTTTCTCCAGCAATTGCTGATGGTTTGTTTAATCAAGTTAAAGAATTATCTCACGAAGAACAATTACAGTTGCAACGCGATTTAATTAATAAAGCCGATACTGTACATTCCCGCGAATATGGTTCGATGAGCGATACAACTAAGCTACTATTTTGGTATCGTTTAGCTCAAGGTATGGATGCTGCAACTATTATTCCTATGCCTGGTAATTACGAACTTTCTGCTCAATCTCAGGAATTGATGGACAAAATCAAGGAATTAGACTTTGGTGTACAAATGAGCCTTTTCCGCGATTATGTAAGTCCAATGGGTGCCGATGCTAAACCTGGTGCTGAAATTTAATCATTTTCTTTTTTGTACGGTTGATATATCATCCCATAACAATACAAATTAACTATGTAGAGACGTTGCACTGCAACGTCTTTATTCTTGTCGTATGTATTACCAACACTAATTAGATATGATAGGACATCAAAACTAAAATAATTAGATGAGTATGAGTTTGATTTTAACCAACGATGACGGTATTGATGCTCCAGGTATTCAAGCGCTGGTTAAAGCTGTAGAAATATCCGCTATTTCACCGAATGTCATCATCGCTGCTCCTCAAGACCATTTATCCGGTTGCGGACATCAAGTCACCACAGTTCGTCCTCTAACTATACAGCGTCGCTCCGATACTGCATTTGCTATTTCCGGTACTCCTGCTGATTGCGTTCGTCTGTCCCTTTCCCATATTTGTCCCGATGTGAAATGGGTACTATCGGGAATTAACGCTGGAGGGAATATGGGAGTTGATTCTTATATTTCTGGTACTGTTGCTGCGGTTAGAGAAGCCGCAATGCATGGTATCAAAGGAATCGCGATTTCTCAATACAAAAAAAGAGATTTTGCTTTCAATTGGGATAATTCAATCAAATGGACGGCTAAACTTCTACCTGACTTATTAAATCGTCCATTACCGTTAGGAAGTTTCTGGAATGTTAATTTACCGCATTTACAACAAGAAGCAGAACCAGAAGTAGTTTTTTGCCGTGCTTGTACTAAACCTTTACCAGTTAATTATCGTACCGAAGGCGAGAAATTTTATTACACTGGCGAATATGCTAAACGAGAAAAAACCCCCGGTAGCGATGTAGAAGCTTGTTTTTCCGGAAAAATTGCAGTTACACAATTAACAATTAACAATTATTAGCAGTATTTAAGCAGTATTTGAATAGCTACGCAAAAATATTTACTTGCATAACGTTCCCATAGGCTTAATTGCAAAAATAAGCACAACCACTTAATCGTTAATTGATAATTGTCTTTCCTTACAGTGTCAATCCTCATCTTCAGTTTCCAAAATCGTCGTTAAACGATTTAGCGTCTGTGTCAGTTGAGTAAGTCTTTGCAGAGAACTATCTTGGCTTTCTGCAAGAGTTTGCACTGCATCGCATAATGCCAATATTTGATATCCCTGCTGCTGTACCTGCTTTCCCTGCTCTTCTACCTGAATGCTGATACTGTCTACCCTGTCAGAAAGACGTTCTATTGTCTCCGTGGTAGCCAATACAGCTTCCCCTATTTGCTCTACTATCGACTCCAAACGACTTACCTTAAGTTTATCTACTCCAGTTGCAACCATTTTTTTTACCTTAATCGTGAGATAGCACCACCGTGGAACTGCTGCTCATCCCTAACTGCAATTAGTGCAGAACCTAGTACTATAAGCAGCACTACTTAAAAGGGATGCTATTAATCATGTTTCCCAAAAAACTGGATGAAATACACATGAAGGGAGTTGACAAAGGATAATTAACTCCGATTTCTTGACTAACAATGTATTAAAATATTCATCCAAATCATATGACCCTTTTGTAGCAAGCATTGTATCGCCTCCTACCTGCGAACCAATCTTCTAACTCATTGATATTCTTTTTCTATAGTTTATAAGCCTTACCATACAGCCAAAGATTCATCAAATCAATGATAAAAATTACATTTTATTTTAGTCAAAATTAATACGCTATATTGAATCCGTATATCGAATAGATTATTAAGCTTACGCATTTAACTAGTAGCAAATTTTTACATCTTGGCGTTATTTATTCATGTCCTAATCTTTCTTTCATCTACCATTGGATAGATTTATTATCCTTTACCTGAAGTTTATAAATAGTAATGATCCCGGTCATATCAATGAAGATTCAGTAAAAATACGGTTAGAAGCGGATTAATTTGATAAAGCTAAGTCTATATTCAAAATACTGTTACGTAGGAATACGTTTCTGGCTCACAACTTAGCTTGACGATGTTCCAATCACAAATGATAAGTTTTGTTAAAGGTGCAAATCATACTTGGATTTCGCAAATTACGCCACATCCCTCAGTAATTTGCAGATACAAGCGTTTCCTAGATATCTTAGGAAGTTTGGTAGGTTTAATTATTTTAGCGATGGTATTTTTCCCGATCGCGATCGCGATAAAAATAGACAGTCCCGGTCCGATTTTCTTTGCTCAGGAGAGACGCGGACTTTACGGACGCACTTTCCGGATTCGCAAGTTCCGTTCGATGGTGTCGGATGCAGAACAATTAAAATCTCAGGTCAAAAATGAAGCTAGCGGACATTTCTTTAAAAGCAAAAATGACTTTCGAGTTACAAAAGTAGGACGTTTTTTAAGAAGCACGAGCTTAGACGAGCTACCTCAGTTCTGGAACGTTTTGCTTGGTGAAATGAGTTTGGTCGGAACTCGTCCCCCTACTAATGACGAAGTAATGCAATATTCCGAGCATCACTGGCAACGTTTGCACGTCAAACCCGGTTTAACAGGTGAATGGCAAGTAAGCGGACGTTCTCAAATTAAAGAATTCGAGCAAGTATTTGAGTTAGACCTGCAATATCAAGCAAAGTGGCATCCTTTATATGACTTATCGCTAATTTTTAAAACAATTTACGTAATTCTTGCTCGTGTAGGAGCATTTTAAATCAGTTATTAATGAACAATTATCAATGAAAAACTTGATAATTGTTCATTGCTTAATGCAGCAACTCTTCTACCTGATGCTGACTCCATAAGTTTCTGTAAAGACCGGGTTGCTGTAAAAGTTCTATTTGAGTACCAGTTTGCACAATTTTACCTTTTTCCATTACCAGAATTCTGTCGGCAGCCGCAGCCGCAGATAATTGATGGGTAATGAAAACAACTGTTTTGCGTTTACCGCTAGAGAGATTTTTTAAAATTTGTGTAGCTGTTTGGTTATCTACACTGGAAAGTGCATCATCTAAAATTAATACTGAAGCTTCTACCAACATAGCTCTAGCTAAGGCTGTACGCTGTCTTTGACCACCAGAAAGCGTGATCCCGCGTTCCCCTACAAGAGTATTATATTGTTGCGGAAAATTGCCGATTTCCGAACTTATTTGTGCTAATTCGGCAGCACTTTCAACTTCTTGCTGTTCTGCTAAAGGATCGCCATAACGGATATTATTTTGAATGGTAGTGCTGAACAAAAAGCTGTCTTGAGGAACGTAAGCGATCGCATCCCGCAAATCTGTTAAAGCGATGTTAGTAATATCAATTCCATCTAAGAACAGTTGTCCTTGATCAATATCTAATAAATGCGGTAAACAATTCGCTAAGGTGGATTTACCCGCACCAATCGCACCGACAATAGCGATCGTTTCTCCTGGGGAAATATGAAAATTAATCTTATCTAACGCTGGAGTTTCCGCACCTGGATAAGTGAATGTTAAGTTTTTTGCAGTTAGTTCTCCTTTGAGTTCATCTCGTGATATATGAACTGCACTGCTGTCATCTTTAATTTTGGGCTCAACACTAAAAATTGCTTCAACGCGATCGACGCTAACTTCACCACGTTGATAAGCAGTAATTGTGAATCCCAACAAAGCAGTAGGAAAAATCAGACGTTCAATATATATTAGTAACGCTACAAAATTGCCCACATCCAGACTAGAGCCGATTCTGCTTGCTCCGATCCAAATAATTATCAGCGAACTGATGTTAGCCAATCCCCCAATTAAAGGAAACAAAGTATTTCGTGTTTTCGCTAACTTCAAATTAGCTTTTAATAATTTTTGATTTTGTTTAGCAAAAGCACGACGTTCGTTTTGTTCTTGAGCGTAAATTTTGATTAGAGAAATGCCGCTAATATCTTCTTGAATTAGGTTGCTGACATCGGAGAGATTTTCCTGTACATCCGTTTGTTCGTTGCGGAGACGTTCGCTGAATAGCGTTACCACGAAAAACATGATCGGGTACAGTGATAACGACGCGATCGTTAAGTTTACATCGATCGAGAGCATTACAGGTAAAGTCAGCGCGTAGGCAAAAACAGTATTTGCAAAACTCAGCACTACAAAACCTAGCAACCGTCGAATATTATCAACATCACTCGTAGCGCGGCTAATTAAATCTCCAGCCGTATTCGTAGCAAAATAAGAAGGCTCTAATTTAAGTAAATGTTCAAAAATCTCCTGTTTGAGGTCATACTCAACCTGTCTTCCCACACCAAATATCCAGATACGGGAAGCCATCCGCATCAGCCACATTGAAGAACTTAGTGCAATAATTAGTATGGAGTCGCGGATTATTTCTCCGTAGTTGAAGTTTCCCGAAAACTTATCGATGCAGCGGCTAATTAATAAAGGGATGTAAGCCCCCAAACCATTAACAACCAGTAAAGCGATAATACCCAAAGTTGCATCTCGCCAATGCGGACGTAGATAAGCAACCAGTTTGATAAAGCGTCGTGATTTTGACATTCGAGCAATTTGTTACCAATTATCAATTATCAGTTATCAATGAACAATTATCAATGAACAATTAATAGGTTGTGCTAAATGCGAAAAAATAAGCTCGCTATACTGCCTAAGAATCGCAAACTCACCTATAATTATCAAAAATTACAAAAACTAATGCAACCCAAATGGTTAGAATGGGCGCAGCAAATTCAAGCTATTGCTCAAAATGGTCTGACTTATTCCGAAAATGCTTTCGACATCGAGCGTTACAAATATCTCCGTGAAATTGCGGCGGAAATCATCGCTACTCATGCAAATATCGAACACAATGAGATACTTGATTTATTTACGCAAGAAACGGGATACGCTACCCCTAAAGTAGATGTCAGAGGTGCGGTGTTTCAAGATGACAAAATATTATTAGTAAAAGAACGTTCCGATGGTGGTTGGACTTTACCCGGTGGATGGGCTGATGTGGGTGAAGCAGTACGGTCTTGGGGTCTCCCCAAGTGGAGTAACTGCTGAACCCGGAGGGAGAGTCTCCGAGTGAATGTGTGGTCAAAGAAATTTTGGAAGAATCCGGTTATCATACCCGTGCTGTAAAGTTAGTTGCTGTTTACGATCGCGATAAGCAAGGACATCCACCGCACCCAAATTATATTTATAAATTATTTTTTCAATGCG
This sequence comes from Rivularia sp. UHCC 0363, assembly GCF_034931125.1. Lineage (NCBI taxonomy): Bacteria > Bacillati > Cyanobacteriota > Cyanophyceae > Nostocales > Rivulariaceae > Rivularia > Rivularia sp. UHCC 0363. Next base: position 144,624 of record NZ_JAYGHM010000006.1, read on the forward strand.
AACTTATCGGAGGTTCTGCTTCTCCAAGTATTGAAACTGAAGATGTCGGATTTTTTGCGGAAGATAGTATCCCCCAATTATCAATAAGTCGGACTTTACCAGCACAAATTACTAGATTTTTTCAGCATTATTATCAGCGGGATTTACCTACGGATTTTGATTAATTAAAGTGTCATAAAGTTAATATACTTCTAACAAAATAAATCTTTATTTCTATATGAATAACTATCAATATACTATGTCTAAAGTAATAGATATGATGATAACTACTACTTCAGATAGATTGGTTAATATTTAAAGCCTGACATATTTGTATACGAGTTGAAAATCCGCTCAAAAATCCAAAAAATGGCTTTTAGGTTTCAAATTTGGCACAATTCTAAAGTTTACAAAGTTGGCGTTAAGACTGCGGGAAGAGTAAATATAGCGGTTTCCTATTGAGTTAGGTACACAAATTTTATCTTTTTCTTAGTAAGAAAAGGTTGCCGGAAGCAGGTTAAAAAAATTCGACCGAGGTAAAAGCAGATTTAAATATTTGCATTCAACTAATCATCGACCAAATTAATTTTGAGTCGGTTAAATATTGATTGTCTACTCAATATTCTCTGTACAAAGATTAAAGGGGAAAATAAGCATGGATACTGAATCAACACTTTTTCAAACCGATATTTTGACTGCTTCGCTTAATCCTTTAGAAGAACCGATTCTTGGTCAAGCAAATGTCGGTGCTGCGGTTCCGATGATGGATAATACCGATTTAGATTTAACGGAAGCTAGTATGAGTCCAATTCCTCAAAGTAGCGGTGATGGGGTTTATTACGTCTCTCCCAGTGGTAGCGATGAAAATTCTGGTTCCCAAGACCAACCTTGGAGAAGTATTAATTATGCAGTTAGTGAAGACTCTCCCATAAATCCTGGTGATACTGTTTTAGTTCAACCAGGTACTTACACAGAGTTAATTAGTCTTGGTAAATCTGGGAGTGATGCACAAAGAATTACCCTCAAAGCCAATGGTGAAGTGACTTTGCGCGACCCAGACCCGAATAGTGGAGGTTTTCCAGAAGGGGTAATTCAGTCACCAGGTCAGAGTAATTGGGTAATTGATGGTTTTCGGATTGAGAATACGTCTTGGGCTGGAATTTCTCTGAGTGACGCTAAAAATATCACGGTTCAAAATAACGAAACCTATCAAACTGGAAGTTCCGGGATCATCGTTTTACCCAAAACGTTTTTTGGGGGTGGAGAAGATGAGATTACCGGAAGCAACGTTAAGATTCTCAACAACACTGTGGAACGAGCTAACTGGAAATGGGATGGTCCGGGAGATACTGACGGAGACCAGGAAGCTTTGAGTATTTGGGGTGTAGATGGGTTTGAAGTTGCGAATAACAAGATGATTGATGGGAAGCGTGAGGGGATGGATATTAAAGTTGGTTCTCGTAACGGTTTGATTCACGATAATTCCATAACTTCTCAAGCCTTAATTTCGGGAACTTATGCAGGTTTTAGAGGTGGTGCTGCGATCTATGTAGATGGTAATCGTGCTGATTCGTTTAATTTGGATATTTACAACAACGAAATTTTTGCTAATACCGCTGATGCAATTTTGATTGCAGATGAAGTTCCGAATGTGGGAGATGTATCCGACATCAATATCTATAACAACGTCATATATGGAAACGGAAGACGAGTTGAAAATGGTGGTGTAGGAGTTGCGATCGCAAATAATGTCCGGGATGTCGAGATTGTCAACAATACTTTTGCAAATAATGTCCAAGGAGTTAATATTGACAACAGAAATAGCGGCTATAATCCCCGTGACATTTTGATTCGTAACAATATTTTTGCTGATAATAGCTACCAAAATGTATTTGTTCAAGATGCAAGTAATGTAACTTTAGACAATAATTTGTTTACGAATACAGATGAATTTGCAGATAAAACCGATCTGTATGACGGAGGAGAAAGGGTCAGTAATTTCAACGTTTTTGATAATGAATTAGCAGAATCGGTCGATTTTGTGAATCTAGAAGGTAACGATTACCGTCTCACATCTACTTCCCTAGCAATAGATATCGGTGCTTCGATTAGCAATTATGCACAATTTGATAAAGATGGGAAGCAACGTTTAGCAGGTGCTGTTGATGTCGGTGCTTATGAGTTGTAGAAAATCGAAAAAATTAATGTAAAGCCCCTTTTTGAACAGGGCTTTTTTTATGCTTTTTTATTGAAATTGATGCTTATTGGGAAGACTTGAGTCCATATGGTTCCAGTATTCTTGGTGCAGCTTCACCCTATAGCTTTCAAAGCAACTTTACGGGTGCAACAAAAGATAATACTTATTATGCAGCGTCATTAGCTAATCATTTAGCTGGTGAAGATTTAAATGGCGATCGCGCTGAAATTGATGCCTATTTTAACAGCAGTTTTTCTAAGTGGTACTTTGGTACTGATGGCAATACACCAACTGGTAAATACGATTTTACAACGGTAGTTTTGCACGAGTTAGGACACGGTTTCGGATTAACGGATTTTATATATTATAACAACGGTACTGGTAGTTACGGTTCCACCATTTTTGAAAGTTTTGTAGTTAATGGTAATAATCAAAGTCTCAATACGTTTACTAACAACTCTAAAGAATTAGGAACGCAATTAATTAGTAACAATTTATTTTTCAACGGTGCTAATGCAACAGCAGCTAACGGTGGATTGAATCCAAAATTATACGCTCCAACTTCTTGGGAATACGGTTCAAGTGTTGCTCATTTTGACGAGAAAACATATCCCAAAGGTAATCTAGATTCTCTGATGACACCTTATTTCGCTTCAGCAGAAGCAATTCATAATCCGGGTGCGATGACTTTGGGAGTTTTGCAAGATTTAGGCTGGGATATTAATCAGGTGAACCCTGCACCCATAATTGAGACTATCTCAACTCCACTAGTCGCTGAGATTAAATCGACCCCAGCAATATCAACAATACCAACAATATTATTCAACTCTTTAGAATCCTACGCTGGACAAGATAAAAATCCAATTCTGAATATTTCCGCTGATGGTAAAGAGTTTGAAGTGCAGGGTAATTCTTGGAAGAAATTATCGCATAACTACAATATTACGGCAGATACTATACTCGAATTTGAATTTCAAAGCACTGTAAAAGGAGAAATTCAAGGTATTGGTTTTGAGACTGATGATAAATTAACTAATACAGATGCTAAGCGTTTATTTCAACTGTCAGGAACTCAAAAAGGCTGGGGTATTTCTGACTTTGAATATCAAACTAATTCCGGTTGGCAATCTTATCAAATTCGGGTCGGAGACTATTTTACTGGAGAGTTTAATTATCTAACATTTGCTAACGATCATGATGTTAGTAATGCTGATGCTCAGAGTCAATTCCGCAATTTACGACTATACGAATACGGTCAAGCGATTGAAATACCGACTCCATCTGTAGTTGAAACTCCACCTATAATACAACTTAGCATCATTAATGTTGAGGAAAGCGAACTTACTTCCTATGCTTCCCAAGATAAAAACTCTAGCTTCACTATTTCGGAGAACAAACAACAAATAGAAATCCAAGGAAATGCTTGGAAGAAACTTTCTTTAGACTATAAAGTTACTCAGAAAACCATTTTAGAATTTGAATTCCAAAGCGATATTAGAGGAGAAATTCAAGGAATCGGCTTTGATACTAACGATAATTTCAACAACAAAGACGATAATCCCCGATTATTTCAATTAGAAGGAACTCAAAAACTCGGTGTTTCCGATTTCAAAGAAGATATTACAGGACTTGGTTGGAAAACTTATCAAATAGAGGTAGGAGAATACTTTACAGGTGACATCAACTATCTTACCTTTGTCAACGACCATGATGTTAGCAGACCGGATGCAGCCAGTAAATATCGCAATATCAAGATTTATGAAAGCAATACTAACAAGATAAGCACCGTTAAAAACCAAGAATTCAATTCAGATCTAACACTTTTCGTAAAAGATAGTACCAACAATTACAGCCTTTCATCCTACGGTGGTATAGCTCAAGATCGAGGTATATTTAGCATTTCTGATGATAAAACCGAAATTGAACTTCAAGGTAATAGTTGGAAAAAATTAGACATAAATAACTACAACATTACCGAAAATACTCGGCTCAAATTTGAATTTCAAAGCCTTGCACAAGGAGAAATACAGGGTATAGGTTTTGACAGCGATGATATTATTAACAACAGCGATCGCGCTAATTTATTCCAAGTTTCTGGTACTCAAAATTGGGGAGTAGAAATTGAAGATAACTACACCCTTGGTTCCGGATGGAAAACCTATGAAGTAAAAGTCGGAGACTACATCAGGGGTGAATTCGATTATCTCACCTTAGCCAACGACGATGACGCAAATTCAACAGCACAAAGTCAGTTCCGCAATATTTCCCTGTATGAAATGTAATTGGGGAATAGGGAATAGGAGTTATGAATTATTTTCTCCTTGTCCCCCCATCTCCCCATCCCTTTATTAAGAGGCTCCAGCAGTTAAAGTTTCTTCAAGTTTCCTCAGTTGCGGAGTCAGTCTACCTCTAGGAATCTTCAAAAGCACATGATTTTTGGCTTGAAAAGCTTTGACTAAATACTTGCAAGCTTTTTCTGGTTCAGCGTGTTCACCGCAAGTAAACATATCTACAGCAACATAACCAATTTCGGGCCAAGTATGAACCGAAACGTGAGATTCAGCTAAGAGTGCTAAAGCTGTAACTCCGTAAGGTTCAAATTGATGCGTAAGTTCCCTCAATAAAGTCGAGTCCGCTTCTTTGACTCCTTCTTCTAAGGTTTTTTTAATGAAATCAACATCATTAAGCAAATCTTTGGGACATTCATATAATTCCAAAATACAGTGGCTACCCACCGGAACCAAAGGAGTGTCTTTGTCTAAGTATGATTGATTTGCCAATTTCTTCTACCCTCTAATCACAAAGCTGTAATCATATCATAAATAAACTATCAATGACCAGTTATTACCCAGCAACTACTATTTTTAAGTTGAGGTGAGGGAGTAGGGAGTACTAGTAGTCTATTGCATTTATTTTTGATAGGTTCGGGTAGTGCGACGCTGCGCGAATCTGCGCTTACGCACACGCTGGTTGCTTCTAGCTCGCTCGTGGTAGCTAGCGACCAAGATGGTCGCACTACCATGACCCCTCATAACTTATGCGGTGGAGTACTACGCTGTTGACTAAGGTGTCGGTGTTGGTGTCAATGTGGGTTCTGGTGTCGGAGTTGGTTCTACTGTTGGTGTCAGAGTTGGTTCTACTGTTGGTGTCGGAGTTGGTTCTACTGTTGGTGTCGGTGTTGGTTCTACTGTCGGTTCTGGTGGTGCGGCGTTTTCTACGTTTAAACGCAGCCGATAATCTTGGGATTGCGATGATGTGGAGACAATGACGAATTCATAATATCCGCTTTCGTCTAAAGTACCTGACCAGGAACGTCTTGTGGAATCTTCTAGTAATGCTGTTTTCCCCGAAGGTGAATATATAGAAAATAACACTCTAGAAGAAGCCGTTAAGCTGACTTCCATTTCTTGTCCTGCGCTGAGTTGAGCGATGAATATTTTACCGTCTCTATTTTTAAAAGTACCGCTCCTAGTAACGCTCGTGTCACCGCTGGCAAATTGCATTCTCTCGAAGTCGCTACGTGCAATTACTGCATTTATTTTGTCAAATACGAAGCCATGCCAAACTTGTCCTACGGGTTGATTAAGAAAATTCTTACCTCTTTGGTCGGGGAATTCTTGGTAGAATGGCGCATCGGCTAAATCGTATACTGAGCGGCTGCCGACATTAATATCATTAACCCGAACTTTCCAGCGATCGCGATCGGCTGATGTAAATGTTCCCAGTCTGCGACGAGCATCAGAACTCAGTTCTGACAGTTTATCCAGCAATTCACTAGCTGTTTTATCCCATTCTTCCCGCAGATCTGCATCTTGGGGTTCGTCGCTCAAGGTACGTCCGCTTAAACTCGGGTTTTTAGCCGAAAATATTTGGTTAACTAACTGTACGTAAAAGTTATAGTCTATACCCAAACGTTCGCGACGTGCTTTTAGTCTTTCTTTACGTCCTCTTTCTTCTGCGGAAAATTTCGGGTCAACTGGAGGCTCTGTTGATGTCGGCGTGACTGTAGGTGTGGGGTCTTGTCTAGATGTTATCTGAGATACGCCAAAGTAAGTCAAACCGCCTAAAGCTACTGTGGCTACAAATATGGCGGCAATTTTTCCCGGTGTCAACCAACTGGATTTGACTTGAGGTTGGGAGTAATGGGGTGCAGGAGTTATAGGTAGGGGAGTCGGAGCCGATTTTCCAGGTGCTACAGGAACGGTTTGTCCTGTCTGCTGGGCAGGTGTTTGCTGTGGTGATATATGCTGCGGAAACGGTGTTTGTAGCGGTGGATTATTTGTCGCAGTAAGGTTAAGCGCTTGCAAAACTTGATTGGCATTTTGATAGCGTTCTCTGGGTGCAGCAGCCAGCATTTTATCTAATACTTCTCCAAATGCCGGACTGAGATTAACTTCTCGTCGCCACTGCCATTGCAGGTTATAGTTATCAATTAGTTCCGCTGGCTGTTTCCCCGTAAGTAAAACAAGTATCGTTGCAGCTAAAGCGTATAAATCGCTGTGTGCTTCCACCGACCCAGTTTGCATTTGTTCTGGGGGAGCATAACCGACTTTTCCGAGTAAAGTTGGCATTGGGGTTGCAGGTGTGCTACCGGGTGCGTAATATTGAGAGGCTACAGTTGCGACAACTTGCTTAACACCGCCAAAATCTATTAATACTGGTAATTGGTCGCTTTTACGCAGAATCAAGTTATCCGGTGAGATATCGCGGTGAATTACACCTAGAGAATGAATATAATCTAATACTGGTAATATTTGCTGTAATAACTGTTTTGCTTCGGTTTCACCAAATTTCATTCCTTGCTTGAGACGGTGATCGAGTAAGGAACGATAAGTTTCTCCCTCTACATAGTCTTGGACTAAAATTAAGTATCCTTTATTATTAATGTTAAGGCGTAAAAGTTCGCGGAAACGAGGTATTTGGGGATGTTGCAGCTTGTAAAGAACGCTAGCTTCCCGTTCAAATAGTTCTTCGGATTTTTGTAAAACGTATTCAGTTTGAACTTGGGGAGAAAATTCTTTTAAAACGCAAAGTTCGCGAAAACGATTGATATCTTCTGCTAAATAAGTCTTTCCAAATCCCCCCTGTCCTAACTGACGTACTACTAAATAGCGATCGCCTAAAGTTTGCCCAGGCTGTATACTTTGACTCATCGGAGAATCATACAACATTTCGCCGCAGTGGAGGCAAAAGCGACTTCCAGTCGGATTTTCATGTCCTTTAGAGCATTTTAGGGATGTCATGGGATTAGGAGTTGGGAGTTAGGAGTTAGGAGTTAAGAGTTAGAAGTTTCTAATTACTACTCAAAATTTTTTACAGTTAGAGTATTAGTTTAAGAGTTACGGGTTAAAAATGTAAAATTAATCGATATTGCTACCTATAAAATAAGGCTACACTTGTATTGGCGCAACCTACATACTTAGTACGTTACACTTCATTTAATTTACAATGAGCTAGTTAATAAGTAGTCAATACAAATTAACTATATTAATAATCGATAATCGATCGCTGATTTTCAATTTCCTCGCTTACTAACCTCTTCATTAGCCAATGCATACCAAATTTGACCAAAAGTTTGTTGTGTTAGGTTCCCCTGTCTGATCCCAGGAAACAATCGATCAAATTTCTGATTTGTATCTTTATTTAAATCTTCGATAGTATAATTACCGAATTCCCCCGATCGCGATCGCCGTTCCCAAGTTTGATAATCTCGTCCGCTATAGGTTCCTAATTTTTGTCGAGTTTCCTTACTGAGATTAGCTTTTTCTAATTTATCGAGCAAGTCTTGGGCAATACCGTACCACTTCTTCCGCAAAGATTCATCTTCTGAACTATTAGTTAAAGTACGCCCGCGAGCTTGGGGATTCTGGGTATAAAAAATTTGATTTACTGTATTATTAAAAAATAATTCGGGAATTCCTAACCGCTGACGGAGCTGTATAATTTTTCCAATATTGTTTGTTTCATCGCGCTTCAATCCGGTGTCAGTATTATCTCCTGGCAAACTAGGTAATTCGACTGAGGGTAATTGCGGTAAAGAAATTGTTGGAAGAGAAAATGAAGTGACAGCATTGATTACTCCATTAATTACAGCCCAAGTACCCGCAAAAACTAACACTACAACGCTCGTACTTACCAAACTCACGAAAAAAGGACGCAACCAAATCGGTAAATGGATTGTTTGAGCAAAAGCATTAGTTTTATTATGAAAACTAGTCGCGATCGCACCGGCTCTTTTGCGTCCGGGAGCCACCACCATTGTATTAATCTTGGTAAGATGATTTACACTTTTAGCCCCAGCATAAGTAGGAGCAGAGGTCGGAAGATTAGAAGCAGCCACATTAGAACCAAGAATCGAAGACTGTAAATCTTTTAAAACTTGTTCGGCATTTTGATATCTGTCGCTGGGTTTATAAGCCACCATCTTCTTTAATACTGCTTCAAAGTTGTGACTAACTTTAATTTTGTCTCCCCAACGCCAATTTCCTTGATAACTATCGTAAAGCTTTTGTGGTTCCTCCCCGGCAAGCAATACCAAAGCCGTCACCGCTAACGAATACAAATCGCTGTTGTGAAACGCTTTACCCTGACGTAATTGCTCTTCGGGCGCGTATCCTTTTTTCCCCAACAAAGTGCGATTTACGGGTAATTGCGTAAACCATAAACCTTGAGAAGCCGGTAATTGTTTCACACCCCCAAAATCAATTAAAACCGGCAAATTATCGGTTGTGCGTAAAATCAAATTGTCCGGTGAAATATCGCGGTGAACTACATCTTTGGAGTGGATGTAACTCAAAACTGGTAAAATTTGCGTTAATAAGTGTAATACTTCTGCCTCACTAAAACACCTGCCGCGATCAAGATATTTTTCTAATAAATCCTGATAATTTTCACCTTCAACATAATCTTGCACCAAAAAGAACAAATCTTTATTAGAGAACTTTACCTGTAGCGAACAGTGAAAACGGGGGATTTGTGGATGTTGAAGCTGTTTAAGTACGCTCGCTTCCCTTTCAAACAACTCTTTTGCTTTTTGTAAATCTTTGTCTTCTTCTACTTGGGGTGCAAACTCCTTAAGAACACACATTTTATTTGATTGCATATCCTCAGCCAAATAAGTGCGTCCAAAACCTCCCTGTCCAAGTTGACGTACAATTTTATAACGGTTAATAATAACTTCCCCAGAAGGAAGAGGCAAAGGTTCACCGCATACAGTACAAAAGCGGTGATTTGAAGAGTTTACGTGGTTTCTAGTGCAATTAACCTGCATAATGCCCAAAAATGAAAGGGGGTTTTTGCTAATAACTACAATGCGATCGGATGAATTTACGTATAATTCGCTGGAATAGGTAATGGGTAATCGGTAATCGGTAATGGGTAATCGGTAATGGGTAATCGGTAATCGGTAATGGGTAATCGGTAATCGGTAATCGGTAATCGGTAATCGGTAATGGGTATGAATAACCGCGAGCAATAGATTTATAAATCCTTACTTCTCACTTTTAACTCTTTCCTAATTACCAATTACCAATCACCAATTACCAATGCCTATCACTTGATCTAGTAACTGCATATGGTAGTCCGTTTTTCAAGGTATCACAAGCGTTATGAACTACGAAAACCAAAGCCAACGGGCAATTAAGGGATTTGAGGACTTCTTAAATACTCCTCTCGAAACTTTACTACAACAGCATCTTGACAAAAATCCCGCTGTAGAGATAATCAAACTATTTCAGGATGTTGCTGCAAATGTACCGGCTTATCAAGCTTTTCTGATGCAACAGCAAATTAATCCCGATACTATTCAAACTGCGGCGGATTTTCAAAAATTACCCCCACTTACTAAAGATAATTACCTCAAGTGCTATCCTTTAACTGATTTCTGCCGCAATGGAAAAATAGCAAGCTGCGATACGATCGCCGTTTCATCTGGTTCTACAGGTAAACCGACTTTTTGGCTGCGTTTCTTTACCGATGAGCTACAAATTGCTACTCGATTTGAGCAGATATTTTACGATAGTTTTTTTGCAGATACTAAACCAACTTTAGCTGTAGTTTGCTTTGCTTTGGGAACTTGGGTCGGGGGAATGTTCACGACTAATTGCTGTCGCTATCTTTCTAGTAAAGGTTATCCCGTTACCGTAATTTCACCAGGTACAAATAAAGCGGAAATTTTACGAGTGGTAGCAGAATTAAGTCCCAATTTTGAACAAACTGTTTTATTAGGATATCCACCTTTTATTAAAGATGTAATTGATACAGGTATTGCTAGCGGTATTAAATGGTCGCAGTATAATATCAAACTTGTAATGGCTGGAGAAGTATTTAGTGAAGAATGGCGAAATTTAGTCGGGGAAAGAGTTGGTTCTCAAAATTCCTGTTATGATTTTGCATCGCTTTACGGTACCGCTGATGCTGGTGTTTTAGGTAATGAAACTCCGTTAAGTATCTGTATTCGGCAGTTTTTAGCAAAAAATCCCAATGCTGGACGTACTTTATTTGGAGAATCCCGTTTACCGACTTTGGTTCAGTATGACCCGATGAATCGCTTTTTTGAAGTTATACCGAATTCTTCTGATTCTACTAATAAAAAGGGGATTTCCAGAGGTACGCTATTATTTTCTGGAGACAATGGAATTCCCTTGGTACGTTACAACATTTTAGATAACGGTGGCATAATTACCTATGATGCCATGCTTCAGTTTTTGTCGGAATGGGGATTTGACCCTGTAGAAGCATTATCAAATAAAAGAGGAATTCGTAATTTACCTTTCGTTTTTATCTTTGGACGTTCCAACTTTACAATTTCCTACTTTGGAGCGAATATTTACCCGGAAAATATCCAAGTCGGTTTAGAACAACCTTTAATTAGAGACTGGGTAACTGGTAAATTTGTGATGCAAATACAGCAAGATGCCGATCAAAACAGTTTTTTATCTATAGCTGTAGAATTAGCTCCTGAAATTGAAGCGAATCAAGAGAAAAAACTAGCTGTAGAGGATTCTATTCTGACTCAACTTAAACGACTTAACAGCGAGTTCGCAAATTACGTTCCTCAAGAATATCAAACACCACAAGTAGAATTATTACCAATGGGAGAACCGGAATATTTTCCGCAAGGTGTCAAGCATCGGTATACGAGATAGCGTAAATTGTTACAAATAAGTCGGTGCTAAAAAATCAAGGTATGTCATTGCGAGTGGAACAAAGTGAAACGAAGCATATGCCCTACCGGGCAAGCTGCGCTAACGCAAGGTTTTGAGGACTATTTACATTCCGTTACATGATTGGGTTTAATTACGTCTACCTACTTAGAATAGCTTTAAAAATAAAAGTAAATTAACTCCAATTGCTAAGGCAATTCCCGCAATTTACGAAAATGGAGTATTGCGTTCCTTGTCTCCAGTAAATTTTTCTGAGTGCCAAACTGTTTAGCTATAAGTGATGCATCGTGGTCTTTGCTCCGGCAATGGGTTGAATATTTCGGTAAAGTGTTTGGTGTAGTGACTGTCGCAGTTCCACCTCAGTACACCAGTCAAAATTGCTCTAATTGCGGTGAGGTTGTTAAAAAATCTTTTGGTACAAGAACTCATACTTGTCCTCACTGTGGGCATACAGAAGACCGGGACTGGAATGCTGCGCGGAACATCCACCGGAAAAGGTCTAAGTACGGCGGGTCACGTTGGAACTAACGCCTCTGGAGAGACTGACCAATACTTGGGTGAGGTAACTCCTTCAAGCAAGTCAACTCGTATGCATAGGAAGTTTAAGAAGTGATTCTTGGAATCCCCGTGCGTTTACGCCGGGGAGGATGTCAAGAATGTATAATGAAAAGTTGAACTATTGCCAAATTTTAATCAGAATAAATAATACCTATAAGTATTTTTAAAAGGATCGATAAATCTTCTGGAACTTGGTAGCGTTTTTGGTCTTGAGTTACTTGACGATTTGCGCGATTGTAGACTCCAAAGCGCCAATCTTCTCCGGTTGTAACGGCTCCATATAAAACCTCAGAGGTGGATTTAGTCCATTGATCGAGCGCAATCAATTCAACAGCAAGTTGAGTAAAACCCCTAACTAAATCTGATTGTTTCGCTTCAATAACCAGTAAGTTTTGATGTGCTGCAATGTAGTAGTCGAGAGTTCCTTTAAGATAGTGGTTGACCGCAATAGAATATTCTATATTCAGCCGTTGGTTAGTTAAATCGCATACCTCAAACAAAATTGGTCCAATTAAAGCTTCTCGTCTAGTAGTTTCATTAACTAAATCAATATGAGATAAATTACGCTTAATTTGCTGCTGTAAAAACCGGAGGTCTAAATTTTCTGATGATTCTGGTAGCGTTAAATTTTTTCTTTCAATAGTGCAGTTTAATTCGGCTAAAATATCATCAATTGTGAAAGGTAATTCAAAATATCGGCTAAAAGTATAAGATTCACCTGCTTGTAGAATACGGCGGGAATTCATAAAAAATCTAAGCCAAATTTATCCTACTTATTATATATGAATAGTCTAAGTTAACCAGATATAAAGCCAAGAAATAAATTACTCGTTCCGCTACAAGCTACGCAACAACAACTACAGCACAATGCTGGCTAAATGAGGTGCCATTTCCCCTATTTCCTCCTGGTATCTCCCAAGGGGAGACGCTGAGCCGCACGCAATACCTACGGTACGCTCCGCTAGCCGCGTGTTCAGCTTGCTGGTAACGCTAGCGCCACTCCCCACAACGCGGGGAACCCGCGCATGGGGGTGGATTCACAAATCATTTAGGATTGCTATAGAAGATTAGAGCTAACCCAACAAAGCTCCTCATCCAAACTAAGAAGTTTACCAACCGCTTTCAGCCTTTGACAAAACGTAAGCAGCTACATCTTGAATTTGTGTATCTTTCAAACGTCCTTTAAAAGCAGGCATAGCATTCTTACCATTAGTAACTTGATTTGTGATGGCTTCTATCGAATTCATGCCATACTTTTCCAAATCAGCTTTACTAAGACTTTTATTAGCTTGAACTAAATTTCTACCACCTGCATGGCAAGAAGCGCAATTAGCATTGAATACAGCAGCACCAGCAGATGCATCTGCTAAAGCAGGACGACCAAAAGCAAAACTGAAAATTGCTACACCTAGTAACAATATTGAAACAATCTTTTTCATTACGTGTTCTCTCTACAGATCAAGGGCGATCGCATAAAATATCTCCTGGATTATTCTCTAACTCACAGCCTTGATCGTCAAATGACAAGCTGTCATACTTCAAAGGTTAAAGGTTAAAGGTTAAAGGTCAAAATTTATACTCATAACTCCTAACTCCCAACTCTAACTCTTCTAATCTAAAATCTAAAATCTAAGATCCAAAATTCTTCAACTCATCTCCGGTAACGCGACAGGTTCGCCAATCTTCTAAAATATCTGCTCCCATATGCCTGTAAAATGCTTTTGCTGGTTCGTTCCAATTCAAAACACTCCATTCTAATCTGCCACAGTTTCTTTCAACTGCAATATTTGCAAGTTTAGTTAAAAGTGCTTTCCCAACTCCTTGTTGACGATATTCTTCTAACACGAATAAATCTTCTAAATAAATTCCCGGTTGAGTAAGAAAGGTTGAATAATTATGAAAAAATAAGGCAAACCCCACGGCTTGCCCTGTATATTCTGCTAATATTGCTTCCGCATATTTTTTCGATCCAAATAGGTGCTGCTTGAGTTGCGAAGCGCTACCAGTCACGGCATCAGTCAGTTTTTCGTATTCTGCTAATCCTTTGATTAATTCAAATAATACGCCGCAATCTTCTGGTTGAGCTAAACGCAAAGTTAAATCGTTATCTGGAGTCATTCGTGATTAAAAATATGAACGATGAAACAAAGATATCTCAAATTTGGAATAACTTTACAAAAGTTTTTTAATTTAATTGATTTATCTGTATTTCCCAACCACCAGGGGCTGAGAATCCCCGTCTAATAGCTAAAGTCTTCTTCAGGGAACTGGAGAAAATTATGTTTAAATGTCAAATTCTCGATCATTAATTATCAGTTAACAATTACTAGTACAGGTTAGCGGAAATAAAGCTACTATTTCAAATGGCGGAAAAGCCTATAAAATAAACCTTCTTTCTTTTACGTTTTTACTTTTTATTTTTGCCTTGTTGTACCAGCATTTGCTCGATGGCTGAGAACTGTTAACTGATAACTGTTTGTTTAAACCAGCCAGCCTTTCAAACGCTTAGCGATATGAGGACGGCGTAATTTTCGCATGGCTTTACTTTGAATTTGTCGTACTCTTTCGCGAGAAAGATTGAACATATTGCCTACTTCCTCTAAGGTGCAGGGTTCGCTACTTGTTAAACCGTAACGCAATGAAATTACGTCTTTCTCTCGTGGAGTTAGTACGTCTCCTAATACTTCCCAAATCTCCTGACGCATCATGCTTTCGTTCATTTTTGCTTCAGGAGATTGGTTGTCTTCGTCTTCCAACAAATCCATCAGTTCGGTATCTTCTTCTTTACCGACACGGTGGTTTAATGAAAGTGCTTGACGACGTAGTTGCTGCAATTGACGTAGCTGACTGGCTGGAATGTCCAACACTTTCGCCAATTCTTCTTCGCTGGGATTTCTTGCTAATTTCTGCTTTAATTCTCTTTGGGCTTTCTTGAGTTTATTAAGCTTTTCTACAATATGTATGGGTAAACGAATCGTCCGAGCATCATTAGCGATCGCTCTTGTAATTGCTTGACGAATCCACCAGTAAGCGTAGGTTGAAAATTTATATCCTTTATCTGGGTCAAATTTTTCCGTAGCGCGATTTAAACCCATCGCTCCTTCTTGAATCAAATCGAGGAAGGGAACGCCACGATTAAGGTATCGTTTGGCTATGGAAACTACTAGACGCAGGTTAGAACGAATCATTTTTCGCTTCGCAACTTTACCTTGGTATAAGCGATGCTCTAACTGCTTTTCATTAATCCCCATCACGAGTGCTATGGCTGCTTTATCGGGGGAATGCCCCAATTTTTCCTGTGCCGTAGCTTGCGCTTGCCTAACTTCTTCGAGGATGCGTACTCTTTTTGCTAACTCTACCTCTTCTTCAGGCTTGAGCAATGGATAACGCGCCATTTCTTTGAAAAATGCTCCTACAGCATCATCATATTCGGTTTTGTTATATCCCGAAGGTCGCGCTGCCGCCATATCATCCCCATTGCTTGATTCCACATTGGCTGCTTCCGCATCAATGTTTTGAGCAATTATTGCTTCTTCGTCTGTCACTACTTCTAAAAGATCAATTGCTTCTGATTCATTCTTATTAGCAACTTTCTGCATATTTTCCATTGTTCCCAATTGTGCAATATTCATAAGTCTTTTAATGGGGGATTGTTGCTTGCGGACCGTAAATAATCATTCGTGAGAACTGTTAGATCGGCATTTTTGATGGGAAAATTTTCCATATCCATACATCAATGCCCTTTTTAGTTGAAATAACGGCGTTCTGTGTGGTTTTATAGCTTGTTTTCTTTAATGTGTGTTGCCTTATAACTGCTGTAGCTATATCCCACTTGTCCTATTCGCGTTATCCTAATCATCGATAAATATAAACAGGATTATCCTAATACATATATTCTTCACTTTTTTTCTCTAACAGAATATTCTTACCACCTCCTATTTTTTCTTTTATTAATAGAATAAATATAAAAAAGACTCTATAAGCGCCAAATCATTAATTTTTTCTGTATTTATGTCAGAACTGTTACACTTTTATTTTTAATAACTGTTTGCCGATAATACTCTCTTTTGATTCGGTAATATATATCTTTTGGCGGAGTACGGCTCAATTCATCGAAAAATATGGCAAGTGAAACTCTAGGAAATTGTTCCCTATATAAAAGCATCTCATATACCATCAAAGCTGAATATCTATCAATAGAGAGATAAGCCCTCTTCCATAGTTGGTAAACCAGCGTCAAAAATGGCGTAAATAGGTGAGACTATTTGAGATTATAAGTTAATGTATCAAAAAATCATTCCCGAATCATGTTTGTGTAAGGTTTGTTTATCAAATTACATATCTAGGAAACTTATCAAGTATTATATCCTGTGAAAGTATTGCGAAATACATTTTCTCTTATAAGACAGTAGATTATTACGACCTAAATAAATTTGATTAATTTTGTCAAACTAATAGCGGTAATTATTCATCGGTAAAATAAAAAAATATGTATATAAATAATGTAATACCGACTGCGATCGCGGCATCAAACCAAGGAGAATACCAACCGAGAATGACCCCGAAACAGTGGGTTGAGGTATTAGTAGACTGTCCGGGAATGACGGGATTGTTAACTTACGGATTACCGGAGCAGTTGGAAGTAAAACCAGGAGACATTTTAAGCGTACCATTGAATACGCAAACTGTTGGGGGGATCGCAATTCGTAAGTTAACAAAACCTCCCCAAAACATACCAATAGAAAAAATTCGGAATATAGAGGATGTAGTCAGTGCGGGATTTTTCCCTCATTCTTACTGGCAATTATTAAATCAAGTAGCCGCATATTATTACACTCCTTTAATTAAAGTAATTCGCGTTGCTTTACCTCCTGGTTTATTGGGAAAATCTCAACGGCGGATTCGGCTTATTTCTAATCAAAATACTTTTATTTCTTCCCTTTCCCCCGCAGCCCGGAAAATTCTTGATTTACTCCAAGCTCAACCAGCAGGAGATTACAGTTTTATCTATTTACAGCGACAAGTTAGAAATGCTTATCGGGGGATAAGGGAATTACGACGACTTGGGTTAATCGAAACTTATTTAGAAGCACCGCGCTCAACCAAACCAAAGTTAAAAAAAGCCATAATATTAATCGGAAATCCTGCTGCACCAGATTTAACCACCCGTCAAACTGAAATATTAGAAGTATTGCGACGACGCGGTGGCGAGATGTGGCAAACTGAATTCTTACAAACTTGTAACGCTGGTTCCTCAACTATCAAAACCTTAGAAAAAAAAGGTTATGTTGTAATCGAAGAAAAAGAATTATTGCGAATTGAGACCTCTGAAAATGCAGATGAAACATTAAGCGGCGAGCAAGTAAAAAATCTTACACCAGCCCAACAAAATGCTTTAGAAACTATAAATAATATCAATATATATGCTTCAATCCTCTTACATGGAGTCACGGGTTCGGGGAAAACAGAAGTATATTTGCAAGCAATTGCACCCTTATTAACAGCGGGGAAATCAGCATTAGTATTAGTTCCCGAAATTGGCTTAACGCCACAATTAACCGATCGCTTTCGTGCTAGATTCGGTAAAAAGGTCAGCGTTTACCATAGCGCCCTTTCCGATGGGGAACGTTACGATACTTGGCGAAAAATGTTAGCAGGAGAACCCCAAGTAGTCATCGGCACCCGCAGCGCTGTTTTCGCACCTTTACCCAATCTCGGTTTAATTATCCTCGACGAAGAACACGATTCTTCATTTAAACAAGACTCTCCCATTCCCACCTACCACGCTCGTACAGTTGCAAATTGGCGAGCAGAATTAGAAAATTGTCCCTTAGTATTAGGTTCCGCTACTCCCTCCTTGGACACTTGGGTAAACGTGGGGGGAAGTGGAGAGGGGGAGATTAGGAGATGGGGGGACAAGGGGACAAGGGGACAAGGGGATAAGGAAGATGAAGAAATTGCTTTTCTTTCTACCCCTTCTACCTCATCCCTACGGGAAGATTCTTTCTCCCCATCCCCCCATCCCCCTATCTCCCCATCTTCTTACTATCTCTCCCTTCCCGATCGCGTTAATTCTCGTCCTCTACCTCCGGTGGAAATCGTAGATATGCGTGAAGAATTGCACCGGGGAAATCGTTCTATTTTTAGCAATCCGTTACAGCAAGGTTTGCAAGAACTGATTGAAACTGGACGACAAGGTATATTGTTTATTCACCGTCGGGGACACAGTACTTTTGTATCCTGTCGTAGCTGCGGATACGTGATGGAATGTCCCTATTGTGATGTGTCGCTATCCTATCACCAAACTGAAGCTGGAGCAGCGCAGGTTTTACGCTGTCATTATTGTAATTATGCAACTCCCCATCCCAAAAATTGCCCTGACTGCTGTTCTCCTTATTTAAAATTCTTCGGTAGTGGTACGCAAAGAGTAGCGCAAGAGTTAGCAAAACAGTTTCCGGAATTAAAATTTATCCGTTTTGATAGTGACACCACCCGCAACAAAGGAGCGCATCGCACTTTATTAACTAGATTTGCCAAAGGTGAAGCCCATTTATTAATCGGAACGCAAATGCTGACCAAAGGCTTGGATTTACCGCAAGTCACTTTAGTTGGAGTAGTCAGCGCTGATGGATTGCTGCATTTATCAGATTACCGTGCCAGCGAACGCGCTTTTCAAACTTTGACTCAGGTTGCAGGACGTGCGGGTAGAGGTGAAGACCCAGGAAGAGTTATAATCCAAACTTACACCACAGAACACCAAGTCATTCAAGCCGTACAGCAGCACGATTATTTATCTTTTATCCAAGATGAATTAGCACAGCGAGAAGCTTTGAATTATCCACCCTACGGTAGATTGATTTTGTTGCGTTTAGCCAGTTTAGATGATATCCAGGTAGAAAATACTGCGATAGAAATCGCCGAAAAGCTACAGCAGCAAGCGGATATAGACATATTAGGACCCGCACCAGCAAGTATATTAAGAGTCGCAAACCGTTATCGCTGGCAAATACTTTTAAAATTCGCTCCCGAAGACCTACCGCAACTACCAGACTGGGAAGAAATACGTCAGCTTTGCCCAGATTCCGTTAGTTTAACCATTGATATCGATCCACTGAATATAATGTAATGGGGATTGGTAATTGGTAATGACTGGTTCCCAGCCAGAGACTGGGAACCCATGTATGAAGGCTCCGCCTTCAATGTAGACTAAAGGCGGAGCCTTTATGAAAAGCATTACAAGGTAGAACCTTGTAACGAGATAATATTGATAATTAATGACTGCTCACTGCTCACTACTCACTGCTAACTCCGCGATCGTTTCAGCTAACTTCTCTGCTTGAATGGGTTTGGCAAGATGCAGGTTAAAGCCAGATTGGAGTGATTCTCGTTCATTTGTTTGTCCTGCGTAAGCGGTAAGGGCAATTGCGGGTATTTTCGCGCCTTTTTCTGGGGGTAACGCTCGAATTTGCCGTATCAGTGTATGTCCGTTTACATCGGGCATGGCAATATCACTGATGAGTATATCTGGTTTTTGTTGTAAGAATAATCTGAATGCTTCTGGTGCGGAAGTGGCTGTTTGTATTGATGCTCCGTATGTTTCGAGGACAAATTGCAAAAATTCTAGATTGTCCGGCTCGTCATCTACTAATAATATTTTTATACCTTTAAAATTTAGTTCTGCACTATTAATTTTGCTATTTTGAATTTGGATTTCTATATCGGTGGTTAAGGGTATCTCTACGGTAAATGTCGTACCTTTGTCAACTCCGGGACTTTCTACTTGAATCTTACCACCGTGAAGCTCTACTAAATGCCTTACTATGGCTAACCCTAATCCCAATCCTCCAGCGTTTCTAGTACTGGTACTGTTTTCTTGACGAAAGTAATCGAACACGTAGGGTAAAAAATGAGAATTAATTCCTTTTCCGGTATCGTTAACTTGAACTTTCACTTGTTGGCGATCGCAAGTTAATTCTACGTGTACTTTCCCCCCTGGTGGAGTAAATTTTACGGCATTGGAAAGTAAGTTCCAAAAAATTTGCTGCAAACGGTTGGGTTCACCTTTAATCAAAGCGGTTTCTGGGGAAAAGTTGGTGGTTATTTGAATCGATTTTGCATCAGCAGCTAAATGCACGGTTTCGATCGCAGCTTTGATAATATTTTTTAAGTCAACGCTAATTGGATTAAGCTGTAGTTTACC
This sequence comes from Rivularia sp. UHCC 0363, assembly GCF_034931125.1. NCBI lineage: Bacteria > Bacillati > Cyanobacteriota > Cyanophyceae > Nostocales > Rivulariaceae > Rivularia > Rivularia sp. UHCC 0363. The sequence goes on from NZ_JAYGHM010000006.1 coordinate 164,722, forward strand.
GCGCAATATCCGGGAAACGTCGAGTAAATCTTTGATCATTTCTGCCTGTAAAGCAGCGTTGCGCTCTATTGTTTCTAATGCTTGATTGACTCTGTGGGGTGGAAGTTTGTTGGAGCGTAAAAGTTGAGTCCATCCTAAAATCGGGTTGAGGGGGGTTCGCAATTCGTGGGAAAGTACGGCTAAAAATTCATCTTTGACTCGGTTTGCTGCTTCGGCTTTTGCAAGCAATTCGGCTCTTTCTATTTCTGCTTGCTTGCGTTCTGTAATATCTCTCAAGGTAACTAAATTAGCTGGTTTTTCTAACCAATCTATTTTTACTACCCGCATTTGTGCTACTAATTGTTTTCCATGTGCCGTTGCAATATCTACTTCGGTTTTATCTTCACCAGCTACGGGAAAGCCGAATATTTCTCCCAAAAGTTCTTCTTCTTTACGGTTAAACAATTTCAAAGCTGCGGGATTGATAAATCTGACTATTCCTTTGTTATCTACCACCACGATTCCGTCGGGATTTTTAGCAATTAACATCTGCAACTGCTTCTGGCTTTTTCTTAGTGCAGCTTCTACTTCTTCCCTACGAACGCTTTCAACTTGACTTTGCTGTCGTTCTCGTTTTAATTCTGTTGCTTGAGAGAATAAGCGTTGCTGTAGCTCGGTTGAATAAATATTACATTCTTCTACCTGAGCAAACTCCGGTTGTGGGGATTGAGTTTTACTTTTCAGTGCTTGTTTTACTATTAATGGTAGCTGATGCAATTCATCTTCACTTAAATAATAGTTTGCTCCTGCTTTCATACAGGCTACTGCATCAGATGCATTGTTTTTACCGTTAATAACTATAAATGGAACGTATATTTGTTTTTGCTGGAGAATTTGTTGAGCTATTGAAATATTTAATCTGGGATGCTGATAATCTGCTAAGATAATTTCTATATCTAAATTTAAATAATTAAGATAATCTGTTTCATCTACTATTTGCCGCCCTACAGGATTAAATTCGGCTTCGCTTAATAACGATAATATTTCTTCGCAAGATCCGGCAGAATCAAATAGCAAAAGTATGTTTAGTGGAATTGCCGTAGGTACTACCATTAAATTTAATATATTGTGTTATTTGGCAAAAAAATTAGCTATATAAACTTAATTTTTACCATAAAACCTATTCTGTTTTGTCTATCTTGAGAGTTAGAAAATATTTAGATAGACTATTCCCTATTCGCTCCGTCTTCTTGAAATAACTCGCTCAGACGATTCACTTCATCTTGGTCTACATACATTGGGTTTCCTGATAAAATGCCCGTAACATTGCGGAAACTTCTGCCGATGTGGATTCCTTGACCGTCAATTGTAAATTCACGAATCCGTTTATCGTGGCTCGAACCGCGCATTTTTATTACCGCTAACCCTCTTCTGACTTCACCGTAAACTTCTACATATCGCAATAATATGATTGAATCGGTACTTGTGGAAATATGAGATTCCGTAACTGAACTACCACCTAACAAAGTTGGAGATGTAGCAGTATAAAGTCCAGTAATCGCTTGTCCTCTAATTGTGGCATTTAAAGTGGCAATAAATTCCCTAAATCCGTTGAGCGCGGCAACTTTTTCTAAAGCCGTTAAACTATCTATAACTATTCGCTGGGGTTTAAATTCCTCGATGACTTCCTGCATCCTAACCAGATGATTTTCTAATCTCGTTGATTCTGGATAGCGGAATATAATCTTGAGTTTTCCTTCTTTTTCTGCTTGCTCGAAGTCTATCCCCCAACCTTGTGCATTTCTAATTAGTTGATGACGATTCTCTTCAAACGCAAAATAAATACAGCGTTCGCCATCTTCGATCCCGGCAGCCGCAAAGTGAGTTGAAAGCAAAGTTTTTCCTGTGCCGGTGGCTCCGGATGCTAAAATAATCGAATCGCGATAAAAACCACCACCACACATCTGGTCAAGTTCTACATTCCCGCTGGAAATGCGGATAGTTGATGAAGGTCTATCTTCCCCATCCATAGCAGAAAGGGGAATTGTCACAAAACCGCGATCGCTCAGAATCGTAAAGGGAAATTCTCCCTGTTGATGAGAACTACCGCGATATTTAAGAATTTCTAAAGTCCGACGACGCTTTTCTTCTACCAACACGTTACGCAAAATAATCACGTTGTCAGCGACAAATTCTTCTACTCCGTGGCTGCTAATTTCGCCGTATTCATGATTCCGTTCTGAGGTTAAAATTGCCGTACCGTTAACATCTCGCAAAGCTGAAGCTATGATAAATAAGTCATCGCGCACTTGAGATTTATTCGGTAAATAACTAAAAATTGCTCCCAAGGAATCCATCGAAATTCTAGTAGCTTTCACCTTGTTAATGGCATACTGAATTCTAGCCAGCAAAGGACTAAAATCATAGTCTCCACTAACATAAGGATTCTTCCCAGGTTCGGGAGAAGCATCAACAAAAACCCACTTACCTTCCTCTTCCCATTTAGCAATATCCCAACCGAAACCACGCATATTTTTGCGAATATTTTGAGGGGATTCTTCAAAAGATATAAAAACTCCTGTTTCCCCGCGTTTAATTCCTTCTACTAAAAACTGACAGGAAAATATTGTTTTACCGCTACCTGCACTACCAACTACCAAAGTAGTACGTCCTACTGGCAATCCACCTTGAGAAATTAGATCGAAGCCGGGGATTCCTGTTTCTAACTTTTCCATTGATTCTTGTTTTTCTTGAGGCATTTCAAACAGAAATTTTGATGTTTATCTAAGAGGATTGTGTGTAGTTATTCGTTAAATATATCATGTTTTTTACTGGTAATTTCTAAACCCATCAAAACCGTTTTTACATCAGATAAATCCCCAATAATTCTGACTTGCGGTAAAGGAAATTCTCTAATTAAAGTTGGTGTCACAATGATTTTCTCTTTTTCCGCAATATCGGGTTGCTTTAATACGTCAATAACGGTAATTTTAAAATGGTTTGGTAAAGTAGCTTGACACAATTCATTTAAGTTAGCGATCGCCCTATTTGACCTGGGTGTATCTCCTGTCACATACAGTTTAACTACATATTTTTTATTTAAATTACCTTTACACATTATTTTAAAATAAACGTATTTTTTACGTTATATAATATTTAATTCGCATCCAAATCACTATTAATTTTATCAAAATTAAGCTTATTTAATCCGATAAAATATTTTCGGTAATAAGCTGTCAAATAACCCATTAATTCTAATATTACTAAACGTCCTTCCATCGCATAGGCTTGAGATTTACGAGAAGCAGAGCTTTTCTCTTTAATAACAGTAGTATGAATTTCAATCACATCACGAGGTGTAACTTGTAGAAAACCCAATTGTCGAGCTAAAGCATTAAGACGATCGGAAATATTATGCTCTACTTTGTAAGCTTTTTGCTCCAAAGCTAATTCCATAATTTCAGCATAACTTTGGACTAATTCTGCAAAAATATCCGGCTTGCTTTTTCGTAATTCAGATTCTAAAGTCTTTGTACTTTTATTTGTACCGGATGCTGCGATCGCTTCGAGTTGCTCAAACTCTAAGAGTTGCTGTTCGTTTTGCTGTTGCTGTCGCTCTATCCCCGAACGAATCGCATAAACTAGCAATTTTGTATCAACCTCAGTTTTATGTAAATATCCAATTGCACCCAATTCCAAGGCTTTCACAGCAGCAGCTTCATCTAAAACAGTATGAACAATAATTGGTAGCTTGAATGCAATCTCCCGTATCCGCACCAAAGTCTTGATACCCCGACTGTCGGGAAGCATTAAATCTAAGAAAACAATGTCAATATCGTTAAGTGCTAGCTGCTCCAATCCCTCTTCCAAGGTTTCGGCAACAATGACCTCAAAACCTTGTTTAAACGAAGCAGAGTTCGCTTTAGATAGCAGTCTGCGAAAATATTCTATTTCTTCTAGCTCGTCCTCAACTAAAAGAACTTGGCAACGATGATTGAGCATAAGTCACTATCAGTTATCAACTATCAGTTATCAATAATTAGTAAATACTGTTAACCGTTAACTGTACTTCAAAAATTTATAAATTGGGGATATTTAATACCTTTATCAGTTTACTAGAAGATAGAGTAACTAGAAGAATGTTTCTGGTCATAGGATAACCGCTTTATACAATCTTTTATCACTTTAAAAGTTAATAAAATCCAATATAATATCTAAAGTATGATTAAAAAGATGATTTTTATTGGCTATATTTGATTACAACTATCTGTGTTCCCGTTCACCGCAAGGTGTCCCGTAGGGAAGGGTATTACGAATTATCTCACCATCCCCATTTCCTTATCGTGGAAAAGCGATCGCAAATTTAGCACCTTGACCAAGCTGACTTTGAGCGGAAATGCTACCCCCATGACGTTCGACAATTCTGCGACAAATTGCTAAACCCAAACCCGTACCTTCATACTCGCTAGAATTATGCAACCGTTGACAAGGTTCAAAAATATGATCTAAATAGACTTCATCGAATCCAATACCGTTATCCTCTACAACAATTTTGTATTGACTATCTGATGCTTGATTTTGGTAAATTTTGACAACTGATGTAATTTCTGGATTACAATACTTCAAAGAATTACTCAAAAGATTTTGAAATAGTTGATACATTTGACCTGGGTCGGCTGCGATAGTAGGTAATTCACCTACTTCTAAAACTGCATTCGTATCAGCAGTTTCTAAATCTGATATCACCCCTTGCACAACTTGAGTTAAATTTACTTCTATGAAAGGTTGTCCTTGAGTTGTGACCAGGGAAAAAGTGAGCAAATCATTAATCAAGCTTTGCATTCGACTTCTAATTTGAACGATGCGGTTTAGATAGTCGAGTCCTTGTTCATCCAACACTTGAGCGTAATCTTCTTGCATAAATTCGCTCAAAATCTGAATTTTGTGTAGTGGTGAAATCAAATCGTGAGATACAACGCTAGCAAAATCTTTTAAATCACGATTACTGCGTTCTAATTCGGTAAGTAAACTTTTGAGTCTAGCTTCAGCTTGCTTGCGCTGAGTGATATCCTGAATTTGAGCAATAAAATATAGTGGTTGTTGATGGCGATCGCACACCAGAGAAACGTTGAGTAGAATCCAAACGATATACCCGTTGGAATGAAAGTAACGCTTTTCGATTTGGTAGGTACGAATTTCACCTGCAAGCATTTGACGCACGCAATCCAAATCTTTCTCTAAATCATCAGGATGTGTAATATCTTGAAAAGTTATTTTAAGTAAATCAGCTTCCGAATAGCCAACAATTCCGCATAAAGAACGATTAACCTTTAACCATCGTCCATCAGTTGCGACAAGTGCCATCCCAATGGCTGCATCGTTGAAAGCTACACGAAATAACTCTTCGCTATCAAGCAATTTTTCCTCTACTTGCTTTGACTGTATGAAATTCGACTATTCCATTTTTACATATCTCAGCTAAAAGCCGATAAAATTACTAAATACAAAAAAATAGTTTTCCCGAATTTATTCTTCATGAACTACCAGTCCTTACTTCGTTGAAGAACTGGTTTCTACATCCAGTTCTGTAAGGGCAGATTTTTGACGTTTCTTCTGACTTAGTTGCTTCATAGTTCCGGCTTGCTTTCGCTTACCAGTGTTTGAAGTAGAGCTACAATCATCTACGCCTAAGAGGCTAGTTCCTAACCCCTGTAGATTATTTGAGTGCCAAAGCAACATTACTTCTGCGGATGCGATATCTCGCTGTTGCGTGTATCCACAGTTGTTGCAAATGTGTGTCCGCTGACTAAGCTCTTTCTTTTCTTGATATCCGCACTTTGGACAAGTCTGTGATGGTTTCACAATGCGTGTCGGAACCTCAACAAATAAACCATCTATGTCAGCTAGTTTCGCTTTCAAAGATTGCTTTATCATACCCATACCAACATCAAGGATCGACTTATTTAGTCCAGCTTTCTGCTTTTTTCGCTTGCCTTTCTTTGCCTTGGCCAGAATGTTTTTAACTTCTAGTTTTTCAGTTACTACCGTGCTGTTACCGCTTATTATCCGTGTAGTTTCCTGGTGGACAAAATTCTGTCTTTGGTTAGCAATTTTACGATATAACTTACTAACTAATTTTTGAATTTTTTTCCATCTTCTAGAAGCCTTTATTTTCTTTTTGAAGTTAGGAGAACGTTTGCGACGCTTTGCTTTACCTAACTGTTTATTTCTTTTTTCGGCTTTCCTAAAAAATCTAGGTGCTTCAACTAATCCATTATCCTCACCGTTTGTCCATGCGATTGCATCATTACAACCTAAGTCAATAGCAATTGTTCCACCTTCAGACGGGCGGCTATTTTTTAGCAAAGTATTGTCAACTTCTAACACGATGGAAGCGTACCATTTGCCGTTACGGTTCACGATATCTAAAGCTTTAGGGTGTCCCCAAAGTCTAGCTTTGCCACGCATTTGAATCTGACCAATTTTTGCTAATTCTAAATAACCATTATCTCCAGTGCTATGAACTTTCCAACCCGTAAATGATGGGTAAGTCCAACCCGAATAATGTCTAATCGATTTGAACTTCGGATACCCGCCAAGCCCTTTGAAGAAACGAGAAAATGCGACATCAACGCGCTTTAGTGTTGCTTGCAAGGCTTGAGAGTTTACTAGTTTGTATTCCGTCCAAACTTCTTTGAAATCTGGCAAACAGTTTTGTTGTTCAAAGTAACTAACAGATTGACCAAATTTTTTATAGGCTGTGATTCTATTAGACACTGCTGCATTGTACAAGTCTTTGTGTAACTTGCGATGGTAGCACAACTTTTCATTGACTTGCTTCCACGGATATAGTCTAAAAGTTGCCCTACGTAACGCCATCAGCAATCACCTCCTGTTCAGTTACTTGACTTATGCTAAATCAACACTATTGTAATTCACAATTAGCTTAATCAACTTTGGGGGTTAAAGTCTCCTGCTTCTACAAGCAGCACGTTTTGCGTCGGGGTAAAATCCCCGTTGCAAAACTCAATTACGAATTACGAATTACGAATTATTTTAATGGTCTTTTATTATACAGTAGTTTCCGCAAATATCTGTTATATCGTTGAAGGTTAATCAATTTTTAATTTTGGGTCAACTTAACTAAGGGATTTTTTTTATAAAATCTAGAATTGTTTTGGCAAACTGCGTGAAGCCTAAATTTGATTTTATTGCAGAAGGAATAATTTGATGGCAGCAATCGGACAATTAAATTATTGTTAAAAAATAATCTATAGATCGAAACGTAGGTTCATAATGCCAGAAATGTGTCAATATCCATTACAGATAGATAAAGAAAGCAATTTGGCTCAAAAAGGATTGCAGAATTAACTAAAATAAGATATTTTCTGGTGAGACTTGTAAATTATATTACAAAATTACAAGATTAACTAATATTTCTATCAATAGACAAGTTCTTAGTTAAATTTATCAAACTGTAAAACGGGCGCGAAATACATGGGACAAGGTTTGTTGCAGATAGGGTTAACCCTTGCTGTTGCGATAATGATTACGCCAATATTGGGAAAATATATAGCGAAGGTATTCATGGGTGAAGTAACATTACTTGATCGCGTAATGAACCCAGTAGAACAAGTTATTTATAAGCTAGCGGACGTAAATCCTCAAGAAAACATGAGAGGAAGGCAATATGCTTATTCTCTGCTGCAAAGCAACTTATTCATGGGAATTTTAGTATATTTACTCCTGACTTTTCAGAAGTATCTACCGTGGAATCCGAATGGTTTTGGTGCGATGAGGTGGGATTTAAGACTGCATACCACAATCTCATTTTTAACTAATACAGGACAGCAGCATTATTTGGGAGAGAAAACATTAAGTCATTTTAGCAGCATCGCGGCTTTAAACTTTTTGATGTTCGTTTCAGCAGCGACGGGTTTAGCGGTAGGTATCGCTTTTATTCGCGGTTTGACGGGTAAGCCTTTGGGGAACTATTATGTGGATTTAATTCGGGGAATCACCCGGATATTGCTGCCAATTTGTATTATTGGAGCCATCGTTTTGTTGGCTCAAGGAGTACCGCAAAATTTAGCAGCACCTTTATCAATAGAAACCTTAGAAGGTAGAACTCAATATATTGCCACCGGACCTGTAGCATCTTTTGAAATGATCAAGCTTTTGGGTACAAACGGGGGCGGTTTTTTTGGTGCAAACTCCGCTCATCCCTTTGAAAATCCCAATGGTGCCACTAACTTAATTGAATTAATCGCGATGATGTGCATTCCCATAGCGATGATATTTGTTTACGGTGCTTTTACCAACAATATAAAACAAGCTTGGCGATTATTTTGGATGATATTTGTAGTTTTCCTGGCTTTAGTTTGGATTACAGCAAGTGGAGAATTCATCGGTAATCCGATCGTAAATTCTAATTTGGGACTTGAAAAATTACCCAATCTAGAAGGAAAAGAAGTTAGATTTGGCTGGGTACAAACAGCATTATGGGCAGTTATAACTACCGCAACCATGAACGGTGCAGTTAACGGGATGCACGATTCATTAATGCCTGCTGGAGGTTTTTCCACCTTACTAAGTATGTTTTTACACGTAATTTGGGGTGGTATTGGCACCGGAATTGTTTATTTATTAATTTATCAATATTTAACTGCATTTTGGGCAGGATTAATGGTGGGTAGTACCCCAGAATTTTTCGGACGTAAAATTACCAAACGCTCAATAGTTTTAGCGAGTTTGGTAGTGTTAATTCATCCCGTAGCAGTAATGATTCCCAGCGCGATCGCTTTAGCTTATCCCGTGTCTTTATCTGGAATCAGTAACCCCGGAGTTCACGGAATTTCCCAAGTAGTTTACGAATATATTTCCGCAAGTGCTAATAACGGTTCTGGCTTTGAAGGCTTGATAGATAATACCTTATGGTGGAACTTAAGTAGTACTGGGAGTATGCTGTTGGGACGTTATGTTACGATATTTGCCATTTTACTTTTAGCAGATACTATGGCAAGTACAAAACCAGTACCTGCAATTGCCACTACCTTAAAAACCGATACATCTTTATTTAACGGCTTAACACTCGTTGTCATCTTTATTTTAAGCTTCCTTATTTTCTTTCCCATCTTAGTCAACGGTCCCATAGCCGAAGGATTTAAACTAGCCGTAGGACAGTAATCAGTTATGAGTGAGGAGTTATGAGTGAGGAGTTATGAGTTAATAAATTTATACTTCTCCCCATCCCCCTATCTCCCCATCCCCCTATCTCCCCATCCCCCCATCTCCCCATCCCCATTCAGAACAAGCCTATGAACCCAGTTGCGACTACTTCTAAGTCTAATCTTGCTACTACCCGTCCTAACGAACGTCGTTTTTCACGCAAAAAAGTGAAGGCAAGTAAAAAAGGTCTTTATCGTAGAGCGATAAGAGACGCTTTTGTCAAGTTAAATCCCAAACACATCATTAAAAATCCCGTTTTATTTGTGGTTTGGGTAAGCTGTCTGATCGTTTTAACAGCAACAATTTTCCCGGCTTTATTTGGTTCACCTGCAACAAATGATGCCCGATTTTTTAACGGCGCGATCGCCTTTGTTTTATTCTTAACTTTATGGCTGGCTAATTTTGCCGAAGCTTTTGCTCAAAGTCGCGGTAAAGCCCAAGCTGATGTATTGCGTTCGATTAAATCAGATATCAAAACTAAAAAACTTTTGGCTGACGGTACTATTTTAGAAGTTACCGCCACTAGTTTACAGCGCGGCGATACTGTATATGTGGTAGCTGGCGATATTATTCCCGCAGATGGGGAAGTAATCATGGGTGCTGCGAGCGTGGATGAAGGAGCTATTACTGGAGAATCGATCCCTGTACTTAAGGAATCTGGTTCCGATCTTGCTAGCTTTGTTACTGGCGGCAGCCGTATTATCTCCGATGAATTGATCGTCCGAATTACAGTAGACCCAGATAAAGGGTTTATTAACCGGATGATTTACTTAATTGAAAGTAGAGAACGTAAAAAAACTCCATTAGAAGCTACTTTAACGGTGTTAATGGCGTTGATTAGCTTGATGTTTCTATCGGTTGTAACAACTTTTCCCGCGCTGGCATATTATATCAAAACGACTATTAGCGTACCTATTTTAATTGCTATTTTTGTGGCATTAATTCCTACAACCTTTGCTAGCTTACTCAGTGCTACCACCATTGGCGGTATGGATCGGATTGCCCAGCTAAATTTAATCGCGACTTCAGCTAGAGCCATAGAAGCCTGTGGAGATATCAACACTTTAATTCTTGATAAAACAGGAACTGTGACACGAGGAAACCGTTTAGCAGATGGTTTTATTCCTATTAACGGTCATACAATGCAAGAAATTGCCGATGTTGCTCTGGCTGCCAGCGTATTTGATGATACATCTGAAGGAAAATCAATTATTCGTCTAGCGCAAAGATTGGGAGCAAGAATCGATTTTGACTACGAAAATGCCCAACCAGTAAAATTTACTGCCATGACCAGGATCGGAGGTACTGACTTACCGAATGGTTCAATGGCTCGTAAAGGTGCTGTGGATGAGGTAAAAAGCTTTGTGCGATCGCTAGGTGCTGGTGAAGAAACATCCGAACTCAATTCAGCTTATGAAATGGTATCTCAACAAGGAGGTACACCGCTAGCTGTATCTATGAATCGCGAAATTTACGGCATTATTTATTTAAAAGATAATATTAAGCCAGGAATACGCGAACGTTTTGGACAATTACGACGGCTTGGGGTACGTACCATTATGATTACCGGCGATAATCGTATAACTACCTCAGTAATTGCTAGAGAAACTGGAATAGAAGAATTTATTGCCGAAGCTACCCCAGAAGACAAAATTGCTGTAGTTCAACGAGAACAAGCAGAAGGAAAACTAGTCGCAATGACAGGGGATGGTACCAACGATGCAGCAGCATTAGCGCAAGCAAATGTTGCCGTAGCAATGAATAACGGTACTCAAGCAGCCAAAGAAGCAGCCAATATTATCGATTTAGATTCAGACCCTACAAAATTAATTGATATTATCGGCATTGGCAAACAAGTACTAATGACTCGTGGTGCTTTAACTACATTTTCCATCGCCAATAATATAGGTAAATACTTGGCAATTATTCCCGTAATATTTGCTTCCCCCGGCTTGAATAAACTAAACATTATGAATTTGACAAGCACTAATTCTGCCGTGCTGTCAGTATTAATTTACAACGCATTAATTATTCCCGCACTAATTCCTCTAGCGCTTCGAGGTGTTCCATTCACACCAATGACACCCAACCAACTTCTACAGCGCAATCTTTTGATTTATGGAATAGCCGGTTTAATTATTCCATTTCTTTTCATTAAATTAATAGACTTAATAATTTCTCTGACGGTGTTAGCGTGAAAATTAATAGGGAGTAGGGAGTAGGGAGTAAAAAATTCCTAACTCATTTAATCTAAAATCTAAAATCTAAAATTATATGTCTCAACTTCGAGCAATTGCTTCTTCAATTCGCGTGACTGTTATTTTGTGGTTAATTACTGCAATTATCTATCCGTTATTTATCCTTTTAGTTGCTCAAGCTCCAATATTTCAATATCAAGCGAAAGGTAGCATTATGGTCAACTTAAATAATGAACCAATCGGTTCAGCTTTAATCGGTCAAACTTTTACATCCGAAGAATATTTTCACAGCCGACCTAGTAGCGTGCTATACAGTCAAGGTAAGAAAGCTCAACCAACTGGAATTTCTGGTTCTAGCAATCTTGCTCCTACTAACCCAGAATTATTGGATCGCGTTTTGGAAACAGTAAACGAACTTCAAGACCAAAGTATAGATCCACTCGCCGATTTAATATATACTTCTGGCTCAGGTTTAGACCCTCATATTACAGTTAATTCTGCTATGCGGCAGTTACCCCGAGTTGCGAGCGCTCGCAATTTACAACCCGACCAAATTTATCCTTTTATTATCAAATATACCAAAGATAGATTTTTAAAAATATTTGGTGAACCTGGAGTTAATGTTCTGAAATTAAATTACGCTCTCGATCTCCAAGAAATCAACCGCAGGCAAAATTAATTATGGTATTTAACCTTTAACCTGAAACGGGAATTTTAGATTTAGATACGAGTAATCATTGAATCTTTTATTTTCTGGGATTAGTCTGGGTAAACATCATTACCTTTTGTAATGGTGATAGATACTTTTATCCCAAATCACACATTCCCCGGAATTAGAAGAGGGTAAATCCAAAATCTAAAATCTAAAATCTAAAATCTAAAATTCCATGACTCGCGTAATTGGTTTAATGAGTGGTACATCGGTAGATGGTATTGATGCTGCTTTAGTAGATATTTTCGGTACAGGTTTAGATCTAAAAATAGAATTGATAGCGGGTGAGACATATCCCTACCCCAGAGAAATTAGAGAACGTATTCTAAGCTGTTGTGCTGGTCAAACTATTTCAATGTTAGAGTTCGCAGAATTAGATGATGCTGTAGCGTTATCTTTTGCAAAAGCTGCGATCGCAATTCAATCAGGTCATCAAAAAGCGACTTTAATCGGTTCCCACGGTCAAACAGTTTACCATCGACCGCTGATGGAATATGACAAAGGAAAACTTGGTTACAGTTTACAAATTGGTCGCGGTATATTAATTAGCCAGCTAACAAGTATTACTACTGTGAATGATTTCCGTGCTGCTGATATTGCACTCGGCGGTCAAGGTGCGCCTTTGGTACCTCGTGTAGATGCAGCTTTACTCAGCCACAATTCTGAATCCCGCTGTATTCAAAATATCGGCGGAATTGGTAATGTTACTTATATTCCGGCAAATGATGGTAACTGGCTTTCCCAGATTCGCGGTTGGGATACTGGTCCTGGGAATAGTTTGCTCGATTTGGCAGTAGAACATTTAACTGATGGAGCCAAAACCTACGACGAAGATGGCAACTGGGCTTCTTCAGGTACTCCAGATTTTACCTTAGTCGAACAGTGGCTCAAACAAGAATATTTTCATATACCACCACCTAAATCTACAGGTAGAGAATTATTCGGAGTTGATTACTTACATCAATGTATAAAAGATGCAGCAAGTTTCCAACTTAGTTCGGCAGACTTTTTAGCAACTCTTACAGAATTAACGGCAGCTTCCATTGTTAGCAGCTACCATAACTTTTTACCAGAGATGCCGCATCGAGTATTTTTGTGCGGCGGTGGTTGTCGCAATCTTTACCTAAAACATCGTTTACAGCAGCTACTAGGAACTATACCCGTATCCACTACCAACGAAGTCGGTTTAGACGCGGACTTTAAAGAAGCGATCGCCTTTGCAGTTTTAGCATATTGGAGACAAACAGGCTCCCCCGGAAACCTACCCGCAGCCACCGGAGCAACTCAGGAAGCACTTTTAGGAAACATTCATACACCATTTTGAGAATGAGAGACCAGGGGATGGGGGGATGGGGGGAAAAGGGGAAGATAATTCTTATTAACTCCTAACTCCTAACTCCTAACTCTTAACTCTTAACTCCTAACTCCTAACTCCTAACTCCTAACTCCTAACTTTTAACTGTGCGTGGGCTATACTATTGGCGATACTGCAAGAATACAGGAAATTACCCACAGGTGGCTCATACTTTTTTACTTGAACCAGGGCGCTGGATGTTACAAGGAAATTGGTTAGAACGTGATGGTATGCCAATTAGCGTTAAAGGTATGACCTTGGTTGCTTGGAATCGAGATAACTGGTTCACTATGGTGACAAAGCTGATTTTTCCTTCATCCGAACATCCAGAAATTGCTTTGCAGTATAAAGGGCGTTTGGATGACGGAGAAAGGCAGTATACTTTTTTACTTCAACATAACTTATTAGGGCAAGTAGAGGGTGAAGGCTGGATTGGTCCCGATGCAATTATTCAGCGTTACTGGGTATTAGGCGATCGCCAGCGTCGTAGTGGTTTTGAAACTCTTCACCGCGTCTCAAATAACACTTACTACCTAACCAGCGGCATCATGGAAGGTCATTTTCTCACCAGTACAATGGAAGCGAATGTAGAACGTCAAATCACTTAATAGTTAGGAGTTAGGAGTTAGGAGTTAGGAGTTGGGAGTGTTACCCTGAGCGAAGCCGAAGGGTTAGGAGTTAATAAGAATTATCTTCCCCCCATCCCCCCATCCCCCATCCCCCCATCCCCTTGTCCCCTTGTCCCTCCTTCTGCAATTTTTTTTAACGAGAAGTTAAGTTTTTGAGTAAAAAATGGGCATTATAAATTTGAGATAAAGTTAGTAATTGTACAAAGTAACCGGGTATATCTACCATTGTTGATTAAAATCAACTTTTAATAATTTAAATGCTTTCTTTGTATCCAAAACCTGTCTTGATGGCGGGTCATATTTAATATTGTTATAGATTGGAGTTTCTATGTCAGACCCCAATATTGGTCGCTTACTCGGCAAGCGCTACCAGCTTCAGGAAATTATCGGGACTGGAGCGATGGGTCGAGTTTATCGTGCTAAGGATATTTTGTTAGGAGGTGTGCCTGTAGCAGTTAAGTTTCTCGCTCTTTCAGTCCAAAACACAAAAATGCGGTTAAAGGAACGCTTTGAACGAGAAGCTAAGACTTGTGCTTTATTAGGTCAACGAAGTATCCATATTGTTCGAGTCATGGACTATGGTGTAGACGAAAATTCTACTCCGTTTTATGTAATGGAATATTTACATGGTCGAAGTCTCAGCCATATTATCCGTGATGACCAACTATCTTTATCCAGGTTTTTGAATCTGGTACGTCAAATATGTCTAGGTTTACAGTGCGCTCACGATGGTATCCCCGTTGATGGCAAGGTCTACCCAATTATTCATCGTGATATTAAGCCTAGCAATATGTTGGCAATTCATGATGCTAGTTTTGGAGAATTAGTGAAAGTTCTCGATTTTGGGATTGCGAAGTTGTTACTCTCAGATACTCAACAAACTAATTATTATCTGGGTACTTTAGCTTATTCTTCTCCCGAACAAATGGAAGGAAAAGAACTTGACAACCGCTCGGATATTTACAGCTTGGGAGTAATGATGTTCGAGATGCTGACGGGGAAGATGCCTTTAGTTCCAGAAAATCATTCTTTTGGAGGATGGTATAAAGTACATCATTACAAGCCACCACGTCCTTTTTCTGAAGTTGAACCAAAGTTTCAACTACCTGTGGAGGTAGAAAATTTGGTACTGAAATGTCTGGCTAAGAAAGCTTTGGAACGTCCTCAAAGCATCAGTGAAATTCTCAAAAGTTTAATGTCTATAGAGGAGCGCTATCAAAATTCTCAGTTCCGCACAAATATTGATTCCGATCGTGTTTATCAAAATGATGCGGCCGAAGCTGCTACAGTTAAAGCTGATTTTAACCAGGATAAGCTTGATGTTAACACCTCAGTTTGCAACGACGAAATTCTGAGGCAAGCTGTTTGGCCTAAAGATAAACCGATCGCTGATATTGTTTTTCCTCAAAATATCGAGGTCAACGGCAATTCAACACCCGCTTTGTGGATCATGTTACCCCAAATAGAAATTCATAAGCGTTTAGTTTGTACTCGTTACAATCAATTTCTATTTATTACTGCACCTCACCCAATGTTGCTATGGATTACCGTTATTTACCATCGTAAGTTTGGTGCGAAATGGCTACCTTATTATTTGGATCTTAAAACCAATACGGGTAAAGACGCTGTTACTCTTTTAGGAAAAACGGGTTATTACCGTCTAGTCTTTTTTGGACGCGAAAATCCTTCTAAGTGCAGTCACATTTTACTATCGAGTATTGCTCCTGTTCAACGTCAGCGTCTACTTGATTGGGTCAAGATGAGTCACACCTTGGTATCTTCTGCTAAACCCCAATTTAGTAAAAAGTTACTTCAAGCTGAATATCACAAAATTAAGCCTCAAATCTTAACCAAATTGCAAGGAATTAACACAGATTCTCCGTTTGACCTCTCTGCTTAAAAAAATGCCACAGACGCAAAATAGACGCTGTGTTGAACCACTCGCAGCTATAAATAGACGGCGATTCAGGCATTACCTTCTAACTTGTAGTCCTTCTGACTTATCTGGTTAGAGGTTAGCACTTCGTTGGACATCTGCTCAGAGGAACTATAACGGTTCCTACTTTCACACTCGGCTACTTGATTTGCAGATTGTTGATATTTCTTCCATGCGTCCAACAAGAACGGCTCCGTCCCTGGATACTCACATTGAGCATCCCACAATGAAAGCTTATCGTTCCCGGATTAAAAATCAAGGGGTTTTGCTGAAGCCGCCTTCGTAGAGCATTTTTCTTATAAATTTGCTTTACCGAGCAAAATGAAGATTATTGTAAAGAAATGTAAGATAAGATTTGAGTTGAGATTAGATTATGATATCTTAATATTTGTCTTCATCATTAATAATAAGCATATAAAAATAAATATTTTTCGGAATTGCAAACTTTTCTCCACCATTTTTGACATGATGCAGAATAATTTTTGCATATAGCAAGTTAATTTAGTTGAGAAATTGTTTACTTTATAAAAATCTTTGTTTGAATTTGGTTAAGTTTATAGTTGACGCCCCGGCATCCCCAGCTTTTTTCCAATGGAGCGGAACCTAGCAAGAGAAGGAGGTCGTCCACTTTGACACCATTTAGTTTATGCCCAAGTGGGACCTGAATCTAAGCCCCATTGATGTTTGAGAAGTTCTTGGTAAGTAGCTTCTCTAACAACCATTTGCTCGTAAAGCTTGACTAAGAAGTCTTGAGCTTGTTCGTGACTCATATCCTTAACTTGGGTCGCAAAGGAGCGAATACTAAATTGCTGCTCCAATGAAAGTTCTATTGATTTGTCCATTTTTAAAACTCCAGAAACTAAAAAACAGCGGATGAAAGCTACATCGTTTACTTAAAAACCAGTACGGTTCGAGTAAGTGGCTTCGATTATGTTGGAATTAGTACCCCTGTATAAAGAAAGATAACAATTGTTTGACACATTGCCCACACTCTAAACGAGTATCTTTTGTTTTTTTTAGGTCTTGCATCTCTCTCTAATGGTATAAACCCCAAGTTTGAAGTCTCAAATTCCGGGAATTTGTTTATACGCGAACGCATAAAAGTAAATAAGATTACTTTGTACGATTCAAGAAGAAAGGCTAAGTTAGAATGAATTATATTCCTTCTAGCTTCTAAGGTGCAAGTTGTCAATATAGCAAATATGAAAATTTAGCCTCCAAAAGTGACTTTGGAGGCTAAAGTATTTGTATCAAATTGTAACTATAAAAAATGCTCAGATTGAACAAATTGATGAGTATTTTTGCTCTAATCTATAAATAATTCTCTCTTTAGCGGAAAACTACCTACAGAATAAGTTCTCTCGTACACCTATTTATTAATCTTTTGACAAGCAAAATTGCGATCAAAGCTAAAACACAGTGGATATTAGAGGAATTAAAAACGTATTGTTCAAAATTTTCCGAGCTAATTATCAAGTTCAATAATTGCAACAGTAATATTGTCGTGTCCGCCTCGTTCCTTAGCCCCTTCTATTAGAGATTCAGCTGCTTCTTGAATTGTATTACTTTCTTGCAGATAATAAGCAATTTTCTCGTCTACAAGTTCTTCTGTTAAACCATCGCTACATAATAAGAGGCGATCGCCAGATTTGACATCGAGCGGTTGCACATCAACCTCATGTAAGTCATCGCGTCCGAGACAACGGGATAAAACATGACGAAAAGGATGATTTCGAGCTTCATCAATGGTAATGTCGCCCATTTTTAAGGCGCGTGCAACCCAAGTATGGTCTTCTGTGATTAATTCTAAAAGCCCAGATCTCCAGCGATACAGACGCGAATCTCCTACATGAGCAACATAAGGAGACTCGTTGGGGCGAAACACAACTGCCACCACAGTAGTTCCCATGTCGCCACGTTCTAAGTGATTGTGCTGGTCTAATAGAATACCTTCATTAGCTTGCCACAGAGCAGATTGTAACAATTCGGACGAAGACTTAGAGCTATCCCAATTTGATAACAGGTACTTTTGGATTTCCATAGTGGCAATTCGACTTGCCTCCTCACCTCCCGCATGACCACCCATACCGTCGGCTACAATGAAAAATCGCCCTTCCGGGTCGATGTAGTAAGCATCCTGATTGTTAGAACGAATAAGTCCCGGATCGCTAGAACCCGTGAATTTAAGTTTCATATAGTTTGATCTAAAAACTAATACATACGGTCGTAACGGTCGAGACGCAAAAGCAGTCTAATTAACAGCCAAGAAACAACTGCGGCAATTAAACCCGCGCATAGTGCGAACCATACATAATCATGAACCAACAATATCGTAGCAGAAAGGGTAAATCCACTGATAATCAAGGCATAAGTTCCCCCCAGCAAGATATTTGTTTGTCTTCGTAGCAAACGCTCTGTTTCAATAGACCGGACACGCACGCGCACATCTCCCCGCTCAAGTTTGTCTAGTGTATCTTCTAATCTACGTGGTAGACCAAATGCACTAGCACTGACTTGAACTGCTTGACGACTTAATTCGTTAATTATACTGTTCCCCTGAGAACCATTCATATCACTCATAAGCTGCATTGCATATGGTTTAGCAACTTCCATAAAACTAAAGTCTGGATCTAACCCCTTACCAACTCCTTCAAGAGTAGAAAAAGCCCGCATCACAAAAGTGAAAGTAGCCGGAAAACGAAATGGCTGGTCGTAAGCTATTTCGTACAAATCTTCACTAATACTAGCTACAGATTGTTTCTCAAAGGGTTTATCCATAAAGTGATCCAGCATATACTGAACCGATCGCCGTACTGGACCCATGTCATCAGCTGGCGCTAACGCTCCTAATTTTACTAGCGAATTAACTACTCGCTCTCCGTCTTTAGAAGCAACACCAAAAAGTGTATCCATTAATCCTTCGCGCACGTTGGACTTGATTTGTCCCATCATGCCAAAGTCATAAAATATTAACGCACCATCTGGACTAACAGCAATGTTACCAGGATGGGGATCGGCATGGAAAAAGCCATTATTTAACAATTGATGTAAGTATGCTTCGGCTCCCTGACGAGCAAGAACTTTTCGATCCAAACCCGCTGCTTCTAAAGCTTCATACTGACTAATTTTAATACCTGGTAGATACTCTAACGTCAGTACTCTTGGTGAAGCATAACGCCAGTAAACGCGGGGTACTTTCACCCATTCTTGAGCGCGAAAGTTACGGCGGAAAGTATCGGCGTTTCGACCTTCATTAAGATAATCAATTTCTTCCCAAAGGATACGACAGCATTCTTCATAAATGCCAAGCCAATCTCGTCCTCTTCCCCATTTGGGATGATTCTGAAAGTATCTAGTAATACCTTTAAGAATTTTTAAATCAATTTCAAAAAGCTGTTTTAGTCCCGGACGCTGTATCTTGACAACAACCGCTTCCCCAGAATGCAGCACTGCTTTATGAACTTGTCCCAAGCTAGCAGCAGCTAAAGGAATCGGTTCAAAGCTGGCAAACAATTCGGGAATTTTTTTCCCTAGCTCGTATCCAATAATTTCTTCTACTTGCTCGTAACTGAAAGCTGGTACCTTGTCTTGGAGTTTAGTTAGTTCCTCTACATATTCACTAGGAAATATATCAGCACGAGTAGAAAATAACTGACCTACTTTAATGAAAGTGGGTCCCAAATCTAGCAGAGTAGTACGAATCCAAATTGCTTGTACTTTTCGTCTTGCAGCTTTTTTGGTTTCGGTAGCTCCCCCAGAATAACTCCAGGACTTATTGTATAGCCAAAGCCTCAACATTAAAATCAATACGAATGACCAAATGTCAAAGAAGCGTCGTCTACTAGAATAATTTTTGCGGTTCCAACGGTATGCTTTATCTGAATAACCCTTTTCCATAGCTTTGCAAAGCCGTTGATTTTCAACCGAGCGTAGATAGCCTAAGTTAAGACTCAACACTCGGTGTTTTTACCAACGTCCATACCTCTTTGTATTTCCTTATTATGATTAATTTTCGATTCTTTTTGTGGTTTTAAACGGAACCGCTACGATAACGTTGCAATTCTGTACGCAATACGGCAATTTCTGCTCGTAGTTCGTCAATCATTGCTTGTAGGTCAATAGGTTCCGAACTGCTTTGTCCGGGTGCTGTTGGTGTAGTATATCTACCACGAGTAGCACCCGCAGTTTCAGCCGAACGTTCGGCTCGCTGCATTACTTCCGAGGAAAACGAGCGCATATGTTCTTTAAGTTCGGCATCTAATTTACCAAGTTCGCTCAAAGCATCGGTAAAAGCACCTTCAACACGTTCGTTAAGAACTTCAGCGGCTGCTCTGCCTACGAAAAATGCCTGCACAAGGGGGTTACTCATAGATTCTTTTTTTATGGTTGTCCGCAAAAAAATTATAACTTGCCGTTATACCCAACGTGCTGATAGTGAACCGGATTTGGTTTACATTATTTTTAAATTGTTTTTGCGATCGCTCGTATATTTTTATTGCTACGTCTTTGTGTTATCAACGTTTCAGCTTTATTGTCTGCTCGATTTTGGTAGCCCCAATCTGAGAAAATCTGGAACAATAATTCTTTCGATAATTTTTATAGTTTAACCTTCTTGGTCGCTTCTGCTCAAAATTATCTTCAACACTAAGCTGTCGCGCATTTAATTTGTATTTTTCTAGCGAGCAAGATGCATGTCCTTACGGACACGCTGCGCTACCGTACTACAAGACTTTCATAAAATTTAAATATACAAATTAAAAGGGTTTTAGCTTATAAAAGTGCAAAATAAATTTCTGCACTCGAATCTACTATAAATTAATCGCAAATCTTTGAGTAAATTATTGCTGCTGGCAATCTTGAAAGTAATACTCTAACGAATATTAAGTTAATTAAAGTTTCGCAACATAAATGTTGTTAAAGTAATGTATATTGAGTTTAAGCAACATTTGTGTTGCTTTAGTCAGAAATTCGATGCATATGGGAATATTGCCTGTATTTAGGAAAAAGCTTATTGCTTCCCTGTTGAATTGCCAAGTACAAATGCAGCTAAACTAGTAATTAATAATTTTTATGAAAAGTTATTTAGGGGATGTTAGACAAAAGGACACCCTCTTAAAGTGCATTACTTTAGACCAATTAAAGGTATTTGAAGCGGCTGCGAGACACTCTAGCTTTACTCGTGCAGCAGAAGAATTATTTGTAACTCAGCCGACAGTATCAATGCAAGTAAAGCATCTAACACAAGCGGTAGGAGTGCCTCTATTTGAATACGTTGGCAAGCGTATCTATTTAACAGAAGCAGGAAGAGAGGTATTGAGTACCTGCAAAGAAATTTTTAAAAATCTTGACAGATTGGAAACCGCAATTGTTGATTTAAAGGGAATGAAGCAGGGAAGACTGCGATTAGCAGCGGTTACTACGACTAAATATTTTATTCCCAAATTACTCAAGCCATTTTGTAAACTTTATCCCGGCGTTAGTGTTTCTTTGGAAATAACTAATCATAACGTCTTGTTATCGCGATTAAATGAGAATCTTGACGACCTTTATATTCTCAGTTGTCCACCGGAAAGAGAAGATATGCAAACAAAAGCATTTCTAGATAACCCGTTAGTATTAGTTTCTCCATGCGACCATCCTCTAGCGTTTAAGCGTAACATTTCATTAAAAAACTTAACAAACGAACCTTTTATTATGCGGGAACAGGGTTCTGGAACTCGCAAGGTAATAGAAGACTTTTTTGCTCAACATCGAATATCAGTAAGTATAAACCTGGAACTTGGCAGTAATGAAGCTATCCAGCAAGCTGTAATTGATGGTTTGGGACTTTCAGTTCTATCTCTTCATACTTTAAATTCTGCCGAGACAATAAATAAACTTGCGATATTGGATGTTGAAGGTTTCCCCATATATCGCCAATGGCACGTAGCGTATCCTAAGAAAAAACAACTTTCGATTACCGCAAGTACTTTTTTAGAATATTTGCTCTTACAAAGTAAGAAATTTTCTGTTGACCAAAAAAACCCTTTACGAATAGTTGAAGCTTTGCAAGCTATGTCAATGCTTGGCGCTACAAGTCAAATAAAATAATAGGAATTAGGAGTTAGGAGTTAACAATTTTCTCCTTGTCCCTTGTCCCCTTGTCATTTTTCATAATCAATCTAGCTCTCGGCGACCTTCCAAAGCTCTTGCCAAAGTCACTTCATCAGCGTATTCTAAATCGCCACCTACGGGTAAACCGAAAGCGATTCGCGTCACCTTGGTGAATGGCTTGAGCAGTTGACCAATATATAATGTAGTTGTTTCACCTTCAACACTTTGACTAATCGCTAAAATAACTTCTTCGGGGTTTCGCTGACTTACCCGACGCACCAAAGGTTGAATATTCAACTGTTCGGGACCGATACCTTCTATGGGAGAAATTACACCTCCTAGAACATGGTACTTACCTTTGTACTCCCTTGTTTTTTCCAAAGCAATTACATCGCGGGAATCTGCGACTACACATATAATCTTGTTATCGCGTTTGGGATTGCGGCAGATTTCACAAACTGCTTCGGAAGATAAGTGAAAGCATTCCCGACACAAACCTACCTGTTTTTTGGCATCAATCAAAGCTTGGGCTAAAGCTTCTATTTCTGCTTCCGGTCGTTTTAAAATATGCAGCGCTAATCGTTGGGCAGTTTTCGGACCAACTCCCGGTAAGCGTTGCAGCTGCTCGATTAATCTGGCTAAAGGACGTGCGTAAACCGTTTTCTTGTCTCCAGTGTTTGCGTGCCATATCTATAATGACATTCTTCGCTAAATCTGGAGCGCTGATTATAAATAACTATTTGTACCTCAGTTAATTAGACATTTTGTTTAGGCAGGGAATAGTAAATCAGGAATAGCTATATAACTGTGCGGTAATTGTATGAATAATTTGATAATTTGATTTTATTACTTAGATATCTCCGAAAACTAATTTTATTTATAACTGCTCTTGCAAAACATTAGAAACCATTTTTTTTACAGCGTTAATACGTAAGTGAAACTTTAACAATGTATTAAATAAAAATTACAATTTCAAAATTAATTGATTCAGATAGGATAATCAATAAGCCGCGATTTATTAAGCGTTTTACCGCAAATTTATCGAGATTACGATCAAATTCCAGATTACGCCAAAATAGCGATCGCGATCTCTACTAAGGCGGGTTTGGTTGCAAGTTATCCAGATATTAATTTACTCAATCCCACTTTAGTAGCAACTCGTGCAGATATTTCTGTATTTGTTTATCAAACTTTAGTTTATTTACAAGAAGCTGAAAAAGTTGATTCAAATTATTTAGTTTCACCATCCTTTTCTATAGTTAAAGAATACGACATTATCTGTTTTGGTGATGAAGTTTCCGGTGTTTTAAGTTTGGTGTGTGCTTCGCGAGAATATTACCGTCGCACGGGTAAGTATCCCCGCAGTTTGTTATTATTTAAGGGAAATTCCCAATTAGGAATTGGCGGTCATTTAGTTCGGGGAGGCTTATCTTATCTTGACCGTTCGGCTGTTCCAATTTCTATCCGTCAGCAGTACGATTTGGACACGTTCGGAGATTCACCGGCTATTTATCAAGAATTTCTACAACGTTCTGGAGTTTATCAAATAGCTTTAAACCCTCAAGATGCTAATATAACTCTACGTCAAATGTTGCAAGAAATAAGAGCAGATATTCTAAGCAATGCAGAAATAAAGTCAGTAATTAAAGATGGAAAGAAAATAACTGGGATTAAATTAACTAGAAGTGAAACCTATACAGCCAAGCAGTTTATTGACTGTACTGTAAATGCAGAATTAGCGCAATTTGCTGGGGTGAAAAAACTCAAAGGTTTTGAAACATTTGGTTTACCAGATTCAGAATTATCAGTAACTTTAACGTTTGAAACTAAAGGATTAACTGTAGATAAACTTAAACGTATTGAATATGAATATCTAGAAGGCTTTACTGATACAGCTAATACTCAATTTCAAAATTTAATTAATATTGCTGCTGGTAATAATGCAGAATTCGCCGATTATCTCAGGAAAAATTTAATTGATGAAAATGAAAATTTGAAAACGATGTAAGCTGATGTGCAGCTAAATTATATAATGCGAAAAAATGAAAGCATTGTAGTGCGGTAGCGCAGCGTGTCCGTAAGGACATGCATCTTGCTCGCTAGTATTATATAAATTAAGTGCGTAACAGCTTATGCGGGTAAAGACTATATAGATGTTCGTTCCAAAGCTTTATCAATTGCTTATCATAGTTTTCGAGGTACGATCTTATCTTTACAAACTAGCGGAAGTATTCTTGATAATGGCAATGTCGCGATTTTACCTAACGGTAACTTGTCATGGAATGCTTTGCTATTCGATGTAAATGCAGAACAAGCGGAAACTTTAGCGAGGAAAAAAGCGTTACCAACGTCCGCAATGCGTCAGGAAATGGAATTTGTCAGTAAGTGGTTTAAGAGTATGGGTGCTACCGAATTTATACCAGCTTCTGAGTTATACATCCGTCATGCAGGAAATATTACTGGAGCAGTAAAATCTTTCACGGGAGCAGAAATGCTAGCTGGGGGAGTGACTGTAGATGAAGCTTTGGGTACTTTTGGCTACCATTTCGATATTCGTGGAGGTATCAAAGGTTTGGGTAATAGAGCGCTACAAAAAGGATTGGAGATATTTCGTTTACATTTACCACCATTATTTAACTTTGGTATTCAACACGCTTTAATTAAAGATGTTTCTAACCTCGTAGTTATCAGCCCCGCTTCTGGATTTGAAGGTTATGCTAGCTCTGCGGGTAGAATCGTAGAATTTAACTGTGGTGTCGGACAAGGGGTAGGAATTGCGATCGCGATTGCTCTCACTACTGCACCACGTAATCTTGCAGAAATTTCTAATCAAGAGGTGCGAGAAGTTTTGGTAAATACGCAGCGTTTACCAAAGATATATGGAGTTAGTTATCTTGAGCAAGCGCGAGAGTTAGATGTTTTTGAGAATTTGATTGCTTGATTGATATTTTGTGCTGTTTAAATTGATAATTTAGTACGAACCAATAAATTACACAGCAAAAAACGCCTCCCGATCTTGGAAGGCGTTTTTATGATGTAGAGACGTAATACATTACGTCTCAAATATTAAA
>NZ_JAYGHM010000007.1:0-16989 GCF_034931125.1 Rivularia sp. UHCC 0363
AGTTTATTAACTAAATGCTCATCTTCCTAGCCAGTTTATATATACTTGATTTTCATATGAGTTGAACAATTGAATATGTTGATCCCAGTGGGATTTAGTTAAATATTGCTCGTTTTCAATCTATATATTGTACTTTGGAGAAAAAATAATGTCTTTGTCACAAACTACTGATATGGGAAAAACTTACTCTTTATTGATGATAAAAAGCTTTTTAATCTGGACATTTACACTGGCAGTATGCTTGTTAGTCGTCGGTTTTCCTTTAGTTGTTTTGATGGCTACGATTGGATGTTTGCTGTCTATTGTTTTGCAATCTGTAATGCCAGCTAGCGCAGTTTTATTTGTAGCCGGTAGTTTGATCATGTTTAATGTAATGGCAGTAATAGTTGCTGCTGGAGTGTTGACACTTCGAGGTGTTCACCCCAATCAAGTTGAATGGTTAAGCTGGCTGCATGGAGAAGAAGAATTGAGCGCAAGTGTTTATGCTGCTTGTCCTTTAACTTGTGAAGTTGAATCTTTATAAACTGCAATCTTAGATGGTAGCTATAGCTGCTAATTCGACAAACAGTGCATCTGCCCGGTTTATCCGGGTTTTTTCATATTTATAGAACATGGGGCAAAAACTCCGAACGCGGATTAAATGGATGACACTGATTAATAACTCCTCACTCTTAACTCCATCAAATGTGACAATCCACTATTGACGAATCACCCCTATGGTAATGACTATTGACTATTAACTAGTGATTATGACTAATTATGAAGCGAGTTTGTATTATCTTAGGTACTCGTCCCGAAGCGATTAAACTGGCTCCGGTGATTCAAACTTTTCAAGCTGATGAAAGCTTGGACACTCAGGTAATTTTAACCGGACAGCATCGGGAAATGGTTGAGCAGGTGATGGGACTGTTTAATCTGAAAGCCGATCGCGATTTAGAGATTATGCAGCCAAAACAATCTTTGAGCGATATCACCTGTCGTAGCTTGCGTGGTTTGCAAGAGTTATTCGAGGAGAAACCAAGTTTAGTTTTAGTACAGGGAGATACAACTACAGCTTTTGCCGCAGCTTTAGCAGCTTTTTATCAAAAAATTCCTATCGGTCATGTAGAAGCTGGGTTAAGAACTGATAACATATTTAATCCTTATCCAGAAGAAGCCAACCGACGGTTGATTTCTCAAATTGCACAGCTACATTTTGCACCGACACCTCTAGCTACAGAAAATTTGCAGCGCTCTGGGGTGTTGGGAGAAGTTCATATGACGGGTAACACCGTAATTGATGCGCTGTTGAATGTGGCTAAAAGCGAACCACCTTGTAATATACCGGGTTTAGAGTGGGGAAATCATCGAGTTATTTTAGCCACAGTTCACCGCAGAGAGAATTGGGGAGAACCACTGCAAAGTATTGCTCAAAGTTTCTTGCAAATATTAGATAAATTTCCCGATACGGCATTATTGCTACCACTACACCGCAACCCCACAGTCAGAGAACCGTTACAGGCGATGCTGGGGAGTCATCCGCGAATTTTCTTGACAGAACCCCTCGATTACGGTCAACTAGTTGGGGCGATAATGCGATCGCACTTATTACTTACTGATTCAGGTGGGTTACAAGAAGAAGCACCCAGTTTAGGAAAGCCAGTACTAGTACTTAGAGATACAACAGAAAGACCGGAAGCAGTAACCGCTGGTACAGCCAAGCTTGTAGGAACCGATACGCAAATAATTGTCGCTATGGCAGCACAGTTATTAAGTAATCCTACAGCCTATGAAACAATGGCAAATGCAATCAATCCCTTCGGAGATGGTCGCGCTTCCGAGCGGATTTTGCAAATTGTCCGGGGTTTTTTAGGAGTTAAAAGTTAGAACTACGACTGGTTACGACTGGTTCCCAGTCTCTGGCTGGGAACCTCTGAATCGAGGCTCTGCCTCGCTTGCCTGTGTTTGACGAAAGGCAGAGCCTTTTGAAATGCATTCCCAGCCTGGAGGCTGGGAACGAGTTAATGCATTCCCAGCCTGGAGGCTGGGAACGAGTTAGGAGTGAGGAGGCTGGGAACGAGGAGGCTGGGAACGAGTCAAGATCCAAGCTTAAAGGCTGGGAACGAGTAAAAACTGCTACTGCTCACTGTCTTCCAAAGGTAGCTCGATGACAAATTCTGCACCATTTCCGGGGGAGGAAAGGCAATATAAGTTACCACCATGTTTTTCAGTAACTATTTGATAGCTAATTGATAATCCTAAACCAGTTCCTTTTCCTTCCGGTTTGGTGGTAAAAAATGCGTTGAATAGTTTACTTCTGACTTCTTCTGTCATTCCAGGACCGTTATCTGCAATACTAATGGTAACTTTATCTTCGTCTGCTGAGGTGCGGATGGTAATAATGTTAGGATTTTTCTCAATCTCTGCGTAAGCTTTGCCTTCGTTGGATTCGTCTAAAGCATCAATTGCGTTTGCTAACAAGTTCATAAATGCTTGGTTAAGCTGACCGGAATAACACTTAACTGGGGGTAACTCTTCATACTTCTTGATGATTCCAACTGTAGGGCGTTGTGAATTCGCTTTCAAGCGATGTTGCAAAATCATCAAAGTTGTTTCGATACCTTCGTGAACATCAACCGGCTTTTTATCAGCGCTATCAGTACGCGAGAAATTCCGCAAAGACTGCATGATATCCCGAATCCGTTCGGTCCCCAATTCCATAGAAGCGATCATTTTGGGTAAATCTTCTAAGAGATAATCTAAGTCGATTTCTTCTTGGAAACTTTCAATTTCCTCCGGTGGGGAAGGTACATTAGCCTGGTAAAGATTTAACAGTTGTAGCAAATCTTCGATATATTGATTGGCTATAGATAAGTTACCCGCAATGAAACCAACGGGATTATTGACTTCGTGAGCAACACCTGCTACCAATTGCCCTAAAGAAGAGATTTTTTCGGTTTGTACTAATTGCGCTTGGGTTTGCTGGAGTATTTGTATAGATTCCTGTAACTTTTGTGACTTGTCTTGTTCGCGAGCGTAAAGACGAGCATTTTCAATTGCGATCGCGGCTTGTGAGGTGAGTAGCTTGAGAATTTCCAAGCGTGAGTTTGTAAATGCACTGGTGACTTGGTTGTTTTCTAGATAAACAATGCCGATGAATTTACCTTGATAGAAGATAGGAGCGCATAAAATTGATTTCGACTGTTCTCTTAGTATGTAGGAATCTTCTTTATAAATCGCTTCTTTGGTTGCGTCGTTGAGTACCAAAGGTTGCTGGGTTCTTGTCACGTAGTGGATAACGCTTAAGGGTATATCTTGGCTTTCTTCTACTGGAGTTGACTGTAATACAACCAAATCACTATCTTGGTCGTTGTCAATAGCTTCGATAAATAATTTATTATCCTTGAGAAGAATTAGACAACCCTTTTGAGCAGCAGCGTTTTCCAGAATGATCGATAGTAGCTTATCGAGGAGATTATCTAAAACGATTTCGCTGGTAATCGCTTCCGAAGCCTTCATTACCGTAGTTAAATCTAGAATATTATTGCTATTACTGGTGCTTGATGACTCTAACATTCTTGCGGAACTACTCACAATAGTTCTGCTGATGTCTTGTGGTAGTGCGGTGCTTTCGCTGCGAATAATTAAATTAGGATAACGTTCTTCCAAATCTTTTACCTTAGCTAAAGCACCCCAGCGAATATAGCCGTAGTAAGCATCAGTCATGTAGGTTTTAGCGATTTTATCCTTACCCAACACCAGATAGAACTGCGCTGCAAGTTCGTTACCCAGCGCTTCCTCTTGGGTGTAACCGTTTTCCTTTGCAGCTGCGATCGCGCGATCGTACAGATTCATCGCTTTGACTTCTTTACCAAAGATTCGCGCTTTTTCCGCTTCTACTAAATCGTACTTATGTTGAAAATTGCAGGGTGCATGATGCGCCCATTTTTTCATTTTCTTTTGATTTGCGGCGACTTTTTTAAGGTATTGCTTTTGTTCGGTTGATGTGACGTTTTTATAATTAGCAAGGAGTGCGAGGGAGTAGTAGTAATTGTTGACACAGTATAGATAGAAGCCTGGATTGCTTTCTTGGTATTGTTCTGTTAAGCGAGCGTTTTCAATTGCTTGTGTATAGTCTTGAAAAAAATAATTTAAGATTGTTTTACTACTATAAAAAAGACTCAACCAAGTAGTATTATTATTTAGGCGTGACAAGGTTTTGCTTTCATCTAAAGCTTCGTCAATCAAGGCAATTTGATTGAAAGACTTTTCTTGTAAATTTAATACAGTCTGTCTAATTACATTAATTATCAAAGCTACTGGATTAAGCTTTAACTGATGCATCAAGTCTATATATTTTGAGACATTCTGTTCTACTATTTCTAAATTATTACTAGTCAAAAATAGATGATTGCTTATATTCCAAGCACTATAGCTAGCATATTCTATATCTCCATAATCAAGTCCACTCTGTATACCTGTTAAAGTTGGTGTAATACTTTTAGCTACAGGTTCTTTAAATTGCCGGATCATAGCATTAAATACAAAAGATATTTTGCATTTCAATGAGCTAGCATTTAATTTATCTAAAAGTAATATTCCTAACTTTCCAAATCTATAACCTCTTTCAATATCTCCAAATTTTTCACATATAATTGCACCGTAGATGCTATAGCCGTAGGCAGCAAAATCTGAATTTCCATGTTTGACAGATAATCTTACCATTGCAAAAATAGCCAATGGAAACTGCAAAGAATTCACCATACTAGCAGCAGGAGCTATAAGCATTAGAACTTTCATTGCTGCAAGTTTATAAGGATCGGTCATTCGTGGCAAATAGACTAAATCTTCAATACCTTTTCCAAGTAAAATAAAGTTAGTTTTTACGAAATTTGTAAAAAAAATATATATGTTTGGTTCGACAGGTAGCTTTACGCCAAGAATATTTAGAACTGTTATCCCTATTTCCAAAGCTTCTTGTAAAGAATTCTGTACCATGCAAGACTGAATTTTTATTTCATAAATTTTTACTTTATCAAGGATATTGTGAGCTTTCTGTAAAAGAACATTCCCTAAGTTCTTTGATTCTTCAAAGTTACCACACAGATACTCTGCTTCTGCTGTTTCTATATGTAAGTTAAGTATAAGTTCATAGTCAATTTGCCAATTGTCACTTACTAAAAGTCCTAACCCAATATTCAAGTATTTAAGAGCAGCTTCATAAGCTGTAGCTGTCTTTGCTTTTTTCCCGGCAATTAAATTAAGCTTTGCTAACTCATTTTTTTCAGATTGTTCGGTTAGCAAATCAACACCAAAATTTAATTGATTGACAATATCTAAAATGTTATCTGAAAGTAATTCTTGTGGCGTTTGCTTTAGGAGTAATTGACCGATTTTAAGATGAGTTAATTGTTTTTCTGATTCAGGAATAAACGAATATGCCGCTTGCTGCACGCGATCGTGTAAAAATCTATAGCCAACTCCAAAAATATTTAATTTTGAATTTGTTTTAGAAAATTGCTGGTAATTTATATGCTTATCATAATTCTCTATCTCTTCATCAAATACCAAAGGAATCTTGTAAGTTTTATCTACAGGTAAAATTAACCCTGCTTGCAGTGCTGCGTCTAACTGTTTAGCTGTACTAACAAGAGATTTTTGATTTACAACTGACAGTACATCAAGGGTAAATTTATCTCCAATACAAGCGGCTAGTTGCAATACCTGCTGTGTAGATTCAGGTAACTTCTCAATTCTATTGGCAACTAACTCTACTACACTTTTATCAGTAATTCCTATAGCTTGAATTTCTTCAATGTCCCATTTCCACATCCCTTGTTTTTTCTCTTTATTGCTAAGAGAAGTGAAGGGAACATAGTCAAATTTTAAAAGATTTTCTTGGTCAAGGGTTTGCAATAATTGAGTAATGAAAAAGGGATTTCTACCAGTTTTATTGCAAATTAACTCAGTTAGGGTGTTGACTCGCTCTGTATTATCGTTCAAGGTTTCTGCAACCAACTGAGTTACATCTGTAATCTCAAGTGGTTGTAAAACAATGTTATGAATGATCGCGTTATTTTTCTCTATTTCTTCTAAAGTTTGAATTAAAGGATGGGTAGGACTAACTTCATTATCTCGATAAGCTCCAATCAACAGTAGATATTTGCTTTCGAGGTCAGCAGTCAATATTTGCATTAACTTCAATGTGGCAGAATCTGCCCACTGCAAGTCATCGAGAAAGATAACTAAGGGATGTTCTTTTTGAGCGAAGATGTTAATAAACTCGGTAAAAACGCGATTAAAACGGTTTTGCGCTTCTGTTCCATCCAGTTGGGGTACTTCTAATTGTTTACCGATGACGAGTTCTACTTCTGGAATTACATCAACAATTACTTGTCCGTTAGCACCAACAGCAGTTAATATTTTGTTACGCCATTGATCGAGATGAGTCGCATTTTCTGTAAGTAGCTGCTGCATCAAGCTACTAAAAGCCTGAATCAATGAAGCGTAAGGAATATTGCGCTTGAATTGGTCAAATTTACCGCTAATAAAGTAACCACGCTTCTGGGTAATGGGTTTGTTAACTTCATAAACTACGGATGATTTGCCAATTCCCGAATAGCCAGAAACTAGCACGACTTCGCGGCTTCCTTTACTGATTCTTTCAAAAGCATCCAAAAGTTTATTAACTTGAGTCTCTCTACCGTAAAGCTTTTGGGGAATAAGTAACTGACTCAACACATCCAATCGTCCTGGTTGGAATTCGATAATTGTCCCAGTCATTTCCAACTGTTCGCGACATAGTTCTAAATCGGCTAAAAGTCCTTTTGCAGTCTGATAGCGGTCTTCAGCGTTTTTCGCCATCAGCTTGACAACTACATTGGCGATCGCATTAGGAACTTCGGGATTTAATTGTTGAATTGCAACGGGTTGCTTGGCAATATGAGAGTGAACTAATTCTAAGGGGTCGTTACTTTGGAAAGGTAATCGTCCGGTAAGCATTTCATAGAAAGTTACACCGAGTGAATAAAAATCGGTGCGATAATCAAGCACGCGATTCATTCTTCCGGTTTGTTCCGGGGACATATATGTCAATGTCCCTTCAAGTTGATTGGGGTTAGTTAGCCGTAATTTTTCTTTACTGAGTCTTGAAGCGATACTAAAATCAGTCAGCTTGACTTGTCCGGTTTCGGGATTGATAACGATGTTATCGGCTTTAATATCTTTATGAATAATCTTATGGGAATGCAGCAATACCAAAGCTTTGGCTAACTGCACTGCAATGCTGAGAAACTCTAGTAGTTCTAATTTTCGATTAGAAATTACTTGTTTAAGAGACTGTCCCCCAAAATCTTCTAATACCAGTACCAAACGATTTTGCTCGGTTTCAAGCCTTAATATTTTGACAACACCTTCTAAGTCGAGATTTTCGGTAATTTTGTATTCGTGCTTCAGTCGAGTAATGGCATCTATAGTAGGATAGTCTTCCTTAAGAATTTTAAGAATGACTTTTTGCTGGTCTAGATGCGATGTACCCCGATAAATGATAGTATTGATTCCCTCGTAAATGACTTCGGTGATGTCATAGCCGGGAACCAAGGTAGATGTGAGCATTACACAATCCTTCCTAGAAGAGTATAAATATGTTCTGTATATCTAGGGTTCCCCAATATTGTCTTTTTTAAACACTTACAAGGAAAATTTGTTGAAAATTTCAAATATATTCTAGATAAAAGCTAATTTTTATTATTTAAAGCGAAATGTTAATACTACACTAAGCGATACTAATTCAGTATAAGGCTGCGCTAAACACCCGCGACCTAAAAGACTGAAGCTAATATCACAAAGCCTACTTGCGTAGACTAATTAAGCAGATCTTTATACAGAAACGGTATGAATAGAAACTCTGTAAACATAAGTGTTTCTATAAAGATGATTTTGGCAAAATGAAAATTATAAATTCTTAATTATGCTGTTAAAACAAAAATGAAGATACCATCTTTAGTGTGTTCATTATCATTGCTGTAAATATTACCTTAATTTTATTAACTCTAAGTACATTAATGTGGAATTTCTATACAAGTTTTATAATAAAAAGGCAGAGTTTTTATCTGCCTTTTTTAGCAAGTCAAAGTATGATTCAGAATATATCAGTTACCAACAAATGACAAGAATAAGCACTCTTCAAGAATTAAAGCCTTAGATTAAACAATGGATTCTATCTGCTCAATAGAACTAGTTTTGAATTTATGCATGGATGAAGAATGATTTTCTACATATTTCATCATTTCATTCATACACTTAGAAAAGCTATCAAAGACTATTTCTACAGCTTCACAAGCTTTAATACTTTGCTCTTGTGTAAGCTTTATGTTTTTCAATAATTCATCTGTTTGTTCATAATTTAAGCCACCTTGAATATGACCTGTTTCCACCGCATAATGTGAAGCACTGAAATAATGCAATTTGTGGTTAGTTTTTCGCTTGATTTGTTCGCCTATATTTACAAACAAAGATAAAGTTACAGAACCAGTTACTTCTATTGATTCAATAACAGCTAACTTTATGATTGGGTCTTTTTCAAATACGCAAAGCCCTAGTAGATCATAGCAAAAAAGCCGTGTTTTTTGCGTTTCTTCACCCCAGAGAAATCTCAGCGCTTCTGTAAAATTCAATGATTCATTAAATCCTAGCTTTTCTAAATCCTCCAAATACCAACGCCAGTGACGACCGTCTTCATATGAATGTTGATTAATCATTTCCTGAAGTGGACTATCAGCAGGTTCCTTTCGGAACACATGAGCGTTAACATCTTTAAAAGTCATTGCGAAAGGTGCAAAGCAAGGTGCCCAAGATAGCCTTTCAAGCGGGTCTATACTTTCATCTACCAAAAACTTCATTAATGGTAGTTGAGCATATTCTTTTCTTTTCTGTTCAATTAATGCTAAAACTTCTTTCATTTTAATTCTCTAGGGTCAAGGTACAATCTTGTTTAATTAAAGATGGTATTTGCACTAATCCCTGACACTATCTTCTTAACAATCGCAATATTCACCGAACAAAAATGTGAATATTACATCACTAAAAGATTACACGTTAATAACTTTGATTAAAAGAATTGAGCCTAACACCAACTAACTTTTTCCGAACACTGTATTAAACAGTATTCAGTTTTTTTAGTCTTGCTTTAGCTCCGTAACTCATTATTTAGTTTGGCAGAAGAATATTGAAATGGGTAGAGGTTTAGTTCAATCTTTATCGAAAGAAAAATAAGTAGAATAAATACGGATAGCTGAACGGCTATAAACCGACATTAAATGCTTTTTTATTCATCTTAATTTCAGCGAATATACTGAAGTTTATCTTTTTTCTACGGAAAATAATAAATGATTTAATTAATCGCTATTTATATGCGTAGTTGAATTCCACATTGAATTTTGAATTAGAGCTTTGACTGGTTCCTAGCCGATCACTGGGAACCCCCGTAAGGAAGGCTCTGCCTTCGGATAACTTAATCAAAGGCAGAGCCTTTAGAAATGCATTCCCAGCCCGGAGGCTGGGGACGAGTCATAGCCAGCGCAGGCGGGCTTCGTTTCTGTAGCCGCACCCTTCTAGGGTGACGGCGATTGTTTGGCAGCTACCGATTTTTCTTTCTTCTCTTCTTCTTGACTGGTTCCTAGCCGATCGCTGGGAACCCCCGTAAGCAAGGCTCTGTCTTCGGATAACTCAATCAAAGGCAGAGCCTTTAGAAATGCATTCCCAGCCCGGAGGCTGGGAACGAGTCATAACGAGTCATAGCCAGCGCAGGCGGGCTTCGTTCCTGTAGCCGCACCCTTCTAGGGTGACGGCGATTATTTGGCAGCTACCGATTTTTCTTTCTTCTCTTCCTCTTCCGGTAAACCTAACATTGAACAATACAAACTCACGTACTTTTTAGCTGAAAGATTCCAACTGAAATTCTGACTCATACCCCGTTGCTGCAATTCCCCCCATTGCGGCTTAAAGCGGAAGCCCTCCCAAGCTCGCACCATACAGGTATATAGATCCAATGCTTCGTAGCGGTCGAAGCAATAACCCGTACCTGCTTTATTCATCGGGTCATTATGGGATACCGTATCTACCAATCCCCCAGTACGGCGCACGATCGGTACGCAACCGTAGCGCATCGCTAACATCTGACTGATACCACAGGGTTCAAAACGACTGGGCATTAAAAACGCATCGCTACCAGCGTAAATCCGACGAGACAAAGCATCGTTGTAAAGTATATAGCTTGCCATCCGTCCGGGAAAACGAGATGCCATTTGCCACAGTTGGGTTTCGTAATTGCGATCGCCCGTCCCCAAAACCACAAACTGAGCATCTGTATAAGATAAAAAGCGATCGAGAACCTGCATTATCAAATCAATGCCTTTCTGCTCTACCAAACGGGATACCATCCCCACTAAAAAGACATTTTTATTAACTTCTAATCCCAATTCTTCTTGCAAAGCGATTTTATTCGGCTTGCGTTTCTCTAAACTATCACTACTGAATTTCTCTTCAATATACTTATCTGTAACGGGGTTGTAAACTTCAGTATCAATCCCATTGACAATACCCGATAACTTACCGCTAATAAATGACAGTAAGCCCTCCAAAGTTTCGCCATAATCAGCCGTCTTAATTTGCTCGGCATAAGTTGGAGAAACTGTAGTTACCCTATCCGCAAACTGTACCGCAGCCGCCATCGTGTTGTGTCCCTGCATATACCACGGACACCAGGTAATTTTCTCTAAATACCAGCGCCAGGGTCCTTGATAAGCTAAATTATGAATTGTAAATACGGTACTAATATCGGAAGATTGATTCAGCCACACCGGCAGCATTCCCGTGTGCCAATCGTGACAGTGAACTATCTCAGGTTTCCAGTAGTTCCAGCAAAACTCGGCAGCACCATTAGCAAAGAAAGTAAAGCGCCAATGCTCATCATCACCACCATAAACTTTGCGGGGGTCGAAAGCCGGATGTCCAAATAAATACAAAGGTACATCAGTAGTAGGAAGCACGGATTCGTAAACCGCAAAATCATTGAACATGGCAGATCCCTTCCAAACTGGTTCGTCAGGAATTTCCATCTTGTCTGGCAGAAAACCGTAATAAGGCATGAAAATCCGCACATCATGCCCCATTTTCCGCAATATCTTTGGCAATGCACCCACAACATCACCCATTCCGCCAACTTTCGCCACCGGAGCCGCTTCCGCTGCCACAAATAGAATCCGCATTTCAGTTATCAGTTATCGGTTGTCAGTTATAAGTTATCAGTTGTTGGTTGATAGTTGATAGTTGTTGGTTGTTAATCGTCAATTTACTTTACCTGGCGACTGTAAGTCACGGCTACACAGGCAAAGTCCACCTCCGTGGACTATCTATCTCTTTAGATTATTGATTTTTAAACCCGCGCAGGCGGTGAATCTAGTTGGCGGTGTCGGTTTCCGTCCCGCCAAACTAGTGAACCCGAAGGGGTTTTGCCTGTGTAGCAGCGAATTAATTCGCCATTTCTCTTTCAATTCCCAACTCATAACTCCTAACTCCTAACTTGAATTTACCCGCGCCCAACAGTAGCAAAAATCTCATCTAAGATTTCCTGCGCTCCTTGTTCGCGCAACCGCTGCGCTAGTTCGGTTCCGAGCTTCTCAGGTTCTGATAATGAACCAGTTACGGTGTCTTGAACGCGCTTTGTACCGTCGATGCTGGCAACTATTCCAATCATAGTTAATTCGTCACCATGAATGTCGGTATTTACCCCGATCGGTACTTGACAACCGCCTTCTAAATCGCGCAAGAAAGCTCTCTCTGCAAGACAGCGATCGCGAGTGTGGGGATGTTCGAGTTCTTTGAGCAAGGATATCAGTTGCTGGTTGTCGGCAAGGCATTCAATACCTAATGCACCCTGTCCGACTGCGTGAAGGGAAATCTCTTTGGGTATCACTTGATGAATGCGCTCTGCCATTCCTAAGCGTCCTAGTCCTGCGGCTGCCAAAATTAAACCGTCGTATTCTCCCGCGTCCAGTTTGGCTAGACGGGTATTCAAATTACCGCGTACATCTTTAAACTCGAAGTGAGGGAAATGATGCCGCAATTGCGCTAAGCGTCGCAGAGAAGATGTACCGATAACCGCACCTTCGGGTAAGGTGTCAAGCTGTTTGTCTTTGTGCTTTTCATGCACGACCAAAGCATCTGCTGGATTTTCTCTTTCGGTAATTGCTGCTAAACCCAGCCCTTCTGGTAAACGTGTAGGTAAATCCTTTAGAGAATGAACTGCAAAGTCAATCTCCCGATTCATCATTCCCGTTTCCAGTTCTTTGGTGAAAAGTGCTTTGTCACCAATCTTCGCTAATGCCACATCCAAGATTTTGTCACCCTTGGTGGACATGGTGTGAACTTCAAACTTGATATGAGGAAACTTGAGCGAAAGTTGTTCCTGTACCCAGTTCGTTTGGATAAGAGCGAGCTGGCTTTTACGAGAACCGATGCGAATAGTTGTGATAGAACTCGAAACAACTGATGTCATAAACCGCGCTTTGTGGTTAGGAGGAGATATATTCCTTATATAGAGTACCGCAGTCAGAGACTCAATAATCGATCTACTACTTTTTAGGTCAAGCAAATTGGCACACTTTTTTACATTACTTAACTAACTTTTGTTACATATTTCGCCGCTAAATGTAGACACGCTACAAATTACATCTCAAAAGCAGATTATTATCTTAATTGCTGGTAAAATGATGCGAAAAATAAGTTATAAAATTATAAAGAATAATTAATTTTTCGTGGTTGATGTTTTATTGTTTGATTCAAGCCGATTATTGAATGTTATTGCCCGTTAAAATCAAAATTTAGATCCAATTTAAGAAATTCATTTACAGCAGTTCCTCGTTCCCAGTCACCAGGCTCACTCGTTCCCAGCCTCACTCGTTCCCAGCCTCCAGGCTTACTCGTTCCCAGCCTCCAGGCTTACTCGTTCCCAGCCTCCAGGCTGGGAATGCATTTCGAGAGGCTCTGCCTCAAGCCACCCAACTATGAAGGCAGAGCCTTCTGTCATGGGTTCCCAGCCTAGAGGCTGGAAACCAGTCAACCAGGCATTAAATGGGAACTGACAGTCTTCGACGGGCTTAAATTGAAGAAAAATAAACTTAACTCCAGAAAGAAGAAATCTTCTAAATAAAAGGATATTAGTAATTTGGGACAGTTGAAGATTTAGGAGTAAATAATATTGAAATTTGTATCCGAGCCGACAATTACCGATAAAATTCGCAAGATGAACCAGCGGGTTAGGTGGGGAGACTCGGCGATCGCAGAACGAAATATCGACCAAACAAGTTTAGTTATAGATGATGGCACCGACGATGTAGAATTTTCGTTTTTGGTGGTAGGTGATAGCGGAACGGGTTCGCACCGGGGACACAGCCCGATGAGGAAGGTTACTGAACTATTGCTACCCCATTCACAAGATTGTCGGTTTATGCTGCATACGGGTGACGTTGTTTATCAAGTGGGTTCAAGCGAATACTATCCGCAAAACTTCATCAAACCCTATCGAGAATTTATTGTAGGTGGCGAAGATTACAAAAAAATTGCCTACGATGAAATGATATTCAAACTACCTATTTTGCCGGTACTTGGAAACCACGATTACTACGACTTACCGATTATATTTGGCTTAATATCCGCAACAACCTTACCGTTTCGGCGGCTGATTCCCTCAAAATTAGATATTGAAGTCGGCAGACACGGTTCCCACAAAGGTGATGCATTTGCACGAGCATTTTTAGATTATCTAAGTCGGTTTAAACTTCCAGGTGATTTAGCGCGTCATTTGGACGAACATTACACCGCGAAAACAGATACAGGAAGATGTCTTCGCTACGTACCAGGGCAATTTACCCGTCTTCCTAATCGTTACTATACTTTCCGCTACGGTGGAATTGATTTTTTTGCTTTAGATTCCAACACTATTAACGACCCGCTTCCTTTACCCGATAACAAGGAAGGACAAGCTTATCGTTCATTATTACAAAAGAGACGCGATGAATTAGAGCAAGAACAAGAAGAAATTAGGGAAAATTCCGAAAAGCTGAAGCCCGATAATCCTAGTGACGCAGAACAAATCGATGATTTGCAATCCAAGCTGTCACAAATTGAGGAAATGATTGTTGACATTGATAAGCAGTTAAATACCCCCAGGATTACGGTTGTTGATACCGAACAGCTTGAATGGCTCAAACAGCGTTTAATTGAATCTTGGAATACATCGGAAGTGCGGGGAAGAGTAATTTATTTTCATCATCCTCCCTACGTAACTGAAGCAACCAAATGGGAACAAGCGCAAACTCTCGCAGTACGCAGTCGGATTAGAAACGTTCTTAATGCAGTTGCTCAAGAGATATCCTCAACTCAAGGTCGTCCTATCGTAGATTTAGTGCTAAACGGACACGCCCACTGCATGGAGCATATTGAAACATTAGATACGGGTAACGCTGATTCTAATATTAACTGGATTGTTTGCGGAGGTAGCGGCCATAGCTTACGACGACAACGCCCCGAAGGTGCAGAATTATGGGAATATTTATCAATAAGTGGCGAGAATAAATCTAGATTAATTGCGCGATCACACCTTTTTATCGGTCGTAACGGTTCCGGTTCCCGTAAACGAAGACCTTATTCAGGACTTCGGATTGATGTTAAGGAAGGTTCTCCACCCAAATTTGTAGTTCAACCGTTAATTGCAGAACGCTACCAAAGTCAATGGTATCAACCAGAAACTGAGTCATTTACAATTTAAATTCAATTTAATAAACATAGGGTGCGTTATGACTTCAGCCATAACGCACACTACTAGTTAACTATTCCCTACTTTAAATAGCTCCTGGACCTTTACCGCGTTTATCAGCATCCATAGTCAAATCACCGTCTTTATCTTCATTAACTTCTTCAAGTTCTTCTTTCCGTTGTGCGGCTTCTTGCTCTGCTTGTTGTCTTGCGTCTCCGGGTTCTTCGTAGTACATTTCCGGTTCAACTGCATAGTTATTTACTAAGCCTTCTTTATCTACCGTATAACCTTCAGAAGTGTCTAAACTTGAATCTTCTTCTTTATCGGGAGTATGCTTATAATTGTCTTTTTCTCTTTCCATGCGAGCCGCAGTTTCAGCCGGAATTATACCGCGATCGTATTGGTCTTCTTGAGCGCGATCGGATGAATCTGTTGCCTTATTTTTTTGCTCTGCCATTGTATTGAATCCTGATTAAATATTTTATTAATTAACTGATAAAACTAGATTAGGTTAACAGATGGCAAAGAACATACTATCGTTAGAAGTGAGTTAACTCAAAGACCCATTATTTTTTCTCTACCGCTGGATATAATCATAAGCAAAAATTATTTACCTTTAGTCTGAATTTATTAGCAAAGCCAAGCTACTTATTTAAAAACCCGGCTCCTGTAAGAAACCGGGTTGATCGAATTATCGTTAATGAATGAGTAGGAAATTTGTACAGAAAATCTCAAAAAAATTAGTTCAAAGATTCTGTAGTATTTTTACCCGTAATTTGTCTTTTAAATGATTCAATTTCTGCGGCTAATTCTTTTCGGGTTGGTGCTTTGAGTAGATAGCGAAGAACAAACCAACCAGTATATCCAATACCAATTAACTCGAAAATGGGAGATACCAAAGGAACATCATTTACCGCAGCGAGCATTGCTAACACTACTCTCAATGTAACAAAAGATGCTAAAAATACAGCAAGCGCAATAATTGGAGTCTTGTATGCGCTATAGAATTTATTTAAATCTTGAGGAATTTCAGCTAAAAATTGAGAAACTTTTGCACCAATCATTTCTAATTGGTTCGGTTCCTCAGCAGGTGGTAGCATAGCCAAAGATTGGGAATTAGTACCTTCTAATGCTGGCATTTCGTTTTGTAACACGGTATTAACTTGTGGCTCTTTGTATTCTGTCTCCATTTTTTTCTCCTTACTTTGGTAAATTTGACAACGTTTCTACAATTTCTTTGACTGCTTAAGATTTTTTAGTTTCGTGGTATCAGTCTTTTCTTACCTATCACCATATTTACTTTATCCTCCAAGAAAAAACACTTGTTTGTTAATTTATTGTTACTTTCCTTGTATGGCAGATAAAATTTTTGTTATCGGCTATGAGGCATAAAGTATAGGAGATGAGATATTAATCGCTAAAAGAAAATTATCTATATACTATA
Organism: Rivularia sp. UHCC 0363; assembly: GCF_034931125.1. NCBI lineage: Bacteria > Bacillati > Cyanobacteriota > Cyanophyceae > Nostocales > Rivulariaceae > Rivularia > Rivularia sp. UHCC 0363. Next base: position 16,239 of record NZ_JAYGHM010000007.1, read on the forward strand.
TTGTTTTACATAATTGAGTTTTATCGATTGATGTCCGCTTACTTTATTTCCACATTTACTAACGAATTATTCATCAATCACTTGGAACATTCTTAGTCTCTATCAAGAGATATAGTTAGATGAACTACGTGTATCCACTATCGCTGAGAATGGGGACTGCCGCACTATACGTTCAATATTCCGGCTCTCCATCATGGCATGACCGTACCAGTAAGATTCGCACCATCAAGCTTTGCACCGTTAAGATTAACTTGTTGCAGGTTTGCATTACTGAGATTTGCACCTCTTAAGTCAGCGTTTCTTAAATTAGCATTAGTCAGATTGGCATTACTTAGATCGGCTCCACTGAGGTTAGCATCGCTTAAATCGACACCATTGAGATCGGCATTTTTTAAATTAGCACCACCCAAATTTGCCCGACTAAGGTTCATTCCCTGCAAATTCTTCCCTTCCCAATTCACCCCACCAAGATTTTTAGCCGGTTTACTTGTATACGGTGCCGGTGTTATTTGTGCCGTATTCAATTGAGAAGCAGGACTTTCTAATACTGAGGGAGCAATTGTTTCCACCGGAACCTGTGAATCTGGCTGCAACATTGATGTATTCGATTCTGAAGATGAAAGTGGTTTTTCAACACTTTTTAATGCTACATAAATACCCACACCAGCCAAAATAGCCGTCCCGGTGAGTATAGCAGCGAGAGTTAAAAGCAAACCTTGGCGGTGTTTTTGCGGCTGCATTGCTCAAATTA